>JBJSZR010000512.1:0-3267 GCA_046090385.1 Bacteroidota bacterium | reverse complement strand
CAGCTGGTGGAGGAACCCGTATGAGAAAAGGGTTGGATAAACGCGAGGTTGAATCTTTGGCAAAAACCATGGAAGTCAAATTCTCGGTTTCTGGTCCGCCGATCGGAGGAGCCAAGTCCGGCATCAATTTCGACCCGTCCGATCCAAGGAAAAAAGGTGTGCTTGACCGTTGGTTCAGGGCTGTGATGCCTCTCTTGAAGGGCTATTACGGAACCGGTGGTGATCTTAATGTCGATGAAATACATGATGTGATTCCGATTACTGAACAATACGGACTCCGTCACCCTCAGGAGGGAACCGTAGTCGGCCACCTTCAGACCTCCCAAGAGCAAACCGAACGCATCATACGGCAGCTTCAGATAGGGGTTAAAAAAACACTCGATGATTCGGAGTACTCTCCTGACACTTCTATCGGCTACACCGTCGCTGATATGATCACGGGTTTCGGTGTCGCACAGTCACTTTTACATTATTACCGTATTTATGGTGGTAATCTGCGTGGCAAACGTGCGATCATACAGGGTTGGGGTAACGTGGGCGCTGCTGCCGGATATTATCTCTCACAGTGGGGCGCTGTGATCATCGGTATCATCGACCGCCATGGGGGTGTAATGAATGCGGATGGATTTTCTCATGATGAAGTCCGGCGCTTTTTCCTCGAACGAAAGGGAAACCAATTGCATACTGACAGCCTTGTTCCATTCGAACAACTCAATGAGAGTATCTGGCATATCCCAGCTGAAATCTTTGTGCCTGCCGCGGCTTCAAGACTGGTTCAACGCGAACATATCGACCGGATGATGGATCAATCGCTTGAAGTCATTTCTTGCGGTGCGAACGTTCCTTTTGCCGATCCTGAAATCTTTTTCGGTCCCACTATGGAGTTCGCCGATCGTCGACTTAGTGTGATTCCCGACTTCATCGCTAATTGCGGTATGGCCCGTGTATTCCGGTACCTGATGAATGATAACGCAGAAATCACCGACAAAGCCATTTTCAATGATACCGGACTTTGCATCAGTGCGGCCATGCAAGATGTCTATGGAGTCAATCCTTCAAAAACCGGCATCAGCGAAACAGCCATGGAATTGGCGCTTGGGAAATTACTGTAATCGGTCGATGTCGGTTTTACAGCCGACGTCTTCAAAAAGCGTAGCACTGAATGACTGACATCTTGATGAGGACCTTTTTAGGTAATGCTTTCGAGGACTACCTCTGGTTTGCGGGAATCCTGCTCGCAGGTTTCGTTTTCAAACGGATCATCTCAAGGTTTCTATCCGCCTGGCTCTATCGTCTCCTAAGGAATAAGGCCTTTGAAGTGGGTGTGAACGAATTCATCGGCCTGATATCGGCTCCCGTGCAACTCCTCATCATGGTCGTATTGCTCTATTTCGCCTGCAATCGTCTGCATTTTCCTGAAGAATGGCACCTGGTTACGGAAGAGAAGTTCGGTGTCCGTTTCGTACTCGATCATCTTTATAGGGGAATGATTGTCGCCTCCATCACCTGGATCATTCTGCGTCTGGTGGATTTCTTCGGTTTGGTGCTTGCAGCACGGGCTCGTCGATCATCCTCCCGTTCCGATGATCAGCTTGTTCCGTTTTTGAAAGAAGGTGTGAAGGTATTATTGGCAGGCATGGGATTCCTGATCATGTTGGGTGTTGCCTTCGAAGTGGATATCGTATCGCTGGTAGCAGGACTCGGAATCGGTGGCTTGGCACTGGCTTTGGCGGCGAAAGAAACGCTGGAGAACCTTTTAGGTTCGTTTGCGATCTTCATGGATAAACCGTTCTTCGTAGGTGATACGGTGAAAGTAGGAGGGATCGAAGGCGTCGTGGAGTCAATAGGCTTCCGTTCAACCAGGATCCGTTCAGTCGACAAGAGCCTGGTCATATTGCCGAATAAAAAAATGGTGGATGCCGAACTGGTCAATGACAGCGACAGACAGTTCAGGAGGATAAAAACCATCCTGTTGATACACTCATCTTCTCAAACCGATCGGCTGAAGGCATTCATGGTGGAGTTACAAGAGTTCTTGAAGTCTCGTCCGGCCCTCGAAGGAATTCCGCAAGTGCACCTGAGGGGTTTTTCTGCTATCGGCCATGAAATAAGCGTAACGGCGGTTTTCCGCATACCTGATGGTGATCTGTTCGCAAATGAACTTCAGGAATTCAATCTCTTCGTACTCGATGCGATGAAGAGGAATACACTGAACTGGGCCAACGGAACTGCAATGGTCAGTGCTCAGCTCCAATAGACTTCATATTTCCGGATTTTCAACAACCATAGAATAATGCTTCTGCATCCATGACGTCGTTTTTGATTTCTTCAGAGAGATTTCTGAATTCACTTCCTTGCATTTCCCGGTTGCCAGACATCGCTCCGGTGCCATTATCATTCTTCTCAAGTATTTTGATCACTTCGCCGTCATCCGAAAAATAGTACCTGTATTGATAGCTGTAGCCCTCCGAGCGGCCTGAACGGTAAGCGAAAAAAACTTTTTCATCCTTGAAATAATATTCGGTCGTCTCTGTGGATTCATCCCCATTGGCTTTTGTAATCAGTATTTCAAATCCATTTCTTAAAGTCAGCTTTTTACCACTTAAAAGTCCATCCTCTGTTTCCCTCTTATTCACCTTTTTAGGATTATTCTTGTTATCGCTTGCTTCCTTGTACCACTCTTTGATCTGCTCGATCCTGTCGTATCCGGAGCTGTAATCGAAATCATCGGCTTGCGCTTGGCTGTCAGTAAATGTGGTTTGCGTATTGTCGATCTGTCCGGATTGACAAGAGCTGATGTTAAAACTAAAAATAAAAATCAGGAATGTCTTTTTCATGAGTGTTGGTTTATGAGGTGAAAATAAAAAAATGTTTTTCTATAAAAATCCTTCCTAATGCGTACGAAGGATTTTCCGGGCTTTTGCAAGGTCCTGATCCACCATGTTGATCACCTCACCTCGCTGTTTGCCGGTCACCTCCTTGTTTTCTGACATCTCGCCATCGGCGCCCTCTTTATGGAGCAGCCGAATTACATTTCCATCAGAAGAATAGTAGATCCGGTATTGGTATCTGGAGGATACCTCCGCGCCGGAAATGTAAACAAAAAACAGCTCATCATCCTTGAAGTAGAATTTAACAGTCTCATCCCATTCCCAGCCTGAAAACTCGGCAGTAAGGATCTCAAAGCCACTCTCGAGCAGCGCTCTGTTCACCTCTTGTACGAAATTTTCACCTCGCTCTGTTTCAACTGCAGATCCCTTGAATTGA
>JBJSZR010000511.1:0-6269 GCA_046090385.1 Bacteroidota bacterium | reverse complement strand
GTAAGCGGTATGGTCGTTGTAGAATGGATACATGACCCAATGCGCTGCTTCCTGCGTCCAACCATGATCGGCATGCTCATATAGGGTATATCCGATTACAATCAGCAATGAAGAGACATACAGCCATACGAACCGATGTATGTTTCTGGTATCCCTGAACAGTTGCGTGCCTAAAACATAAAATGGAATAATGAACCATAGCTGAGCAAGGAAATGCTTGATGGAAACCATGGGCATTGAGCTGGTGAGGCATGTGAATGCTTTCCAGACAAGCATGGCTCCTATGCTAAGGGAAACAGGATGATAGGCGACTTTTCGGTCGATGCCCCCGCGGGCAACAAGTTTGAAAATGCCGAGTAACAGTGCTCCGAATAAAAGCGGTTCTGTAGGGATGGAAATCGCAGGGCCATCCGATTTGTCGTTCAGTACAATGGCTATTGGTGTGAAGAAAGCCACGCCAAGCAATACATAGTCTAAAGCGAAAAGGGCAACGAGTACGATGGCGATAGCAACCGGAAAAGCGGCTGCCAGGTACATCTCCTTGCTGAGAAAAAAGATGACACATGCTGCAAAAAACGCAGACAAAGAATAGAACCAGGTGAGTTCGCTTTTACGTAATTGATTCATGGTCCGCCTTACTGACGAATTTCCGTGCTTCCATCACAACCAACAGGATGAACGCAAGCAATAATGATGAAATCAGGGTTACCAATACGATGAGCCATCTTACCGGATATGATTTCTTATCAGCGATCTGCGGTTTTGTCACCACGTTGGTATAAGTGAGTATCTTATGTACATCGCGGTACGAATTCTCATACAGTACTTTCAAATCGTTGTAGGTACCTCTGCTACGCCAAAGGTGCTCGTTGGTGGCATGAAAAATACCCCCCATGTCCTTAAGGCTCGAGATCATATCCTTTGCTTCCTGTGTTCCGTTGTTATTGCCGGAGGCGAGGTTCCAGAAAAGCCCTCGAATGACTTCCTGCGATTGCTTGTCGTAATCGAGAATGCCGTATTTCTGCCGCAGGTCCTTGAGTAGCACTTCCATGGAGTCCATCTCGATTTGTTTTCGAAGCATCTGGTCGCGATGAATGATCATGACTTCCTCTGATTTCTCTTTTTGCAATTCGCGGGCTTTCAGGTTGAAATAATGGATCATGGAATCCACGATCATACAGGCCGTTTTCGGGTCCGTATCATAAGCTGTGATTTCCATGGATTCGTATTCGGTCTTTTTTATTGTCACATTATCCTCGAAAATGTTGATCATTTCCGAGCGGAACTGTTTGTTCTTCAAAGTGTCGATCCCGTAATGTTTGTAAAGGTCAAGGTTACGGATGACCTGGTCGCGTATATCGGATGACTGTGCGATCTGCAACATCTGCTCTGTTGTACTCTCCGTGGAGTAAACGATCAGGTTTGAGGGATAGATGATGGCGAATGACTTGAATCGCGGTGGAATGAAAAAGGACGAAGAGAAGATGATCGCCAATAAGGTGGACCCGGCCCCTACGATCATCAGCTCTTTCTTGCGTCTTTGGATCAGCTGCAGGAATTCTACTGAGTTGAAAAAAGAGTTTTTCATGAGTATTTGAAGTATTCGTGTGTGTTTATTCGAAATCTAATTTCCGGAGTCTCTCTGCAATCAGTAGTCCGAAGAACGAAAGAAAAAATGTCCCCAGGCTTACGAGCAGTACGATGAGCCAACGTACCGGCGTGCTTTTGCGTTCCGACTTCATAGCCTTATTGACGATGAATTTATTGGAAAGCCCTTGCTCGGCATCCACTTTTGCACGGGCCAGTTTTTCCTGAAGCCTGGAGAGCTCTTCCCGATCAAGTTCCAGTTGTTCCGATAGGGAGAGTGCCGCACCTCCGAAATTAGCCAGAAGGTCAAGCTGACGTTGTAATGAGGTTACCCTTGCTGCAGCGCCTTCTATTCGCGCACGGGTATTGATGATCGATGTGTCCTTGGAGTCCTTGCCATGATACTGTTCCAGTACCGATAGCGCGGCTTTCTCGTTGTTATAAGCTGCGAAAGAGCGGGCATACTCTTCACTCCATACTTTGGATTGGTTGGTATAATCGATGACTCCTTTTTTCCTGATATCGGCCAGAGAGTCTTCCATTTGCGCTATCAGGGCTTTCTTGCTTTCATAGGTCCGCTCTACGATAACCAATGCTTCTGATGCGCGAGTACGTCGGATGGCATCTCGGGTGGAATCCATCAGAAAAGCGATATCGTTGGCGATATCTGCGGCCATTTGAGCATCCTTGTCCAATACATCGATCCGCACGGACAGGAATTCTGTACGGGCAAAGGAAATGTTATCCCTGTACTCTTCAGCAAGACGGGTTTTCGGGTATTCCTCGTCCGGGTCTATTCCATAGTGACCCATCAAGTCGTATTTCCGGATGACTGATTCCCGGATGCCATCCGAGTTGAGAATCTGCAACATCTGTTCGGCTTGTTCTTCTTCGCCGAATGCAAGTACATCCTGATTAACGGAGGTGTTTTCGTCCAAAAGAGCTTTGCTGATGGAGTTGGTGGCGGGAGGGAAGAATATGACCGTGGAGCGGTATTTCGGCGTGATGAAAGCCGGCCCAGAGAAAATGAAAGCCGAAATCGTTGCCACACCGGTTACGATGAGCAATGGCTTCCGCCAGCGGAAGGCACGTATCAACAGATTACTGGATTCCAGTTGACTGGACTCCCTTGCATGCTGGAACATCACGGTAGGAAACCCCGTTTTTCAGAGGTTGTCAAAGGTAAAAAAGAATGGCATACCAGGAAATGAATTCCCTTCCATTGAAATAGTATATTCAGTTGATAAACAGAGATGTAAGCCTATCAGTCGACGCCTTACTGTTCGTCGTAGCGAATGATCCTGTAAATACTTTTAGGCCTGATTAGACCAAGTGAAAACGCAAGTAAAAAGCAACCTGTTGCCGACAAGCTGAATCCCGCCATCCAAGAAACACCGGCATTCCGTAACCCAAGGTTGATGAGCACGCAAAGGATGAGGAAAACCGAAAGCTTCAGGCCTCGTTCGATATGAGCTCTGAAACGGAAGATCTTAGTGACCATGATCACTTGTGCCAAACATGTAAACAACTGAGTAGTGATGCTTGAGATAGCCGCTCCAGTTGCTTGATAACGAGGTATTAAAAAAAGATTAAGTACTACATTAAGTACCATGCCGGAACTGGCCATGATGTTCAGCTGACGTAAGCTTCCATTTGCTGTCAGAAGAGTCCCGTATATGTAGGTGGCTGAAATGGGCACGAAGCAACACATAAGGATCCTGAAAACAGTGGCCGATTCCTCAATGTGTTCTCCATGGTATAAAAGATCCATCCATTCGAATGAATAAAATGCACAGCAGCACGAAACAATCATGGCCGGTATGACCAGCAAAGAGAATGACAGGCTGACCATTTCCTGTACATCCTGTTTCAGTTTGATCATCAGGGCGAAAATCGGGAGCAACAATCCGGCAAACAGAAAGGCGATCATATTGGCTGCGTCTAAAAGACGGTAAGCGGAGGCGTATATGCCAGCTTCATTGGCGCCGATACGGAAGGGTAGCAATCTCTCCAGCATCACCCCATCGATACGGTTGTAAAAAGTCATCAAAAGAACCAGCACTGCATACGGATAGCTCTTCTTAAGGATCATCAGGAAAAAAGGCCAGCGCCATTGGAACCTCCTGACTTTCGCTTTTTTCAAAACGATAAGGAAGGTGATAGCTGCTGTGAGTATGTAAGCAAAGGTTTGAGCATATACGAACCACTTGAGCTGGAACGATCCTGGTTCGTTGTATTTGACCAGAAGGACGGCACAGATCACCGACATGATGAATCGGTCAAGTACCGAAATCACACTGTCTGTTTTGAACTGATGCAGTCCCGCAAGATTCGAACGCAGATACATGATAAAGGAAATCAGGATCTGATTGAAAACGACGGCAGCCAGCATTTTCATCATGTCAGCCGTATAACCGATCAACCAGCCACCGATCAGCGTAATGACTGTGAAAACTCCAGCAAGAAAAAGCCGAAGTATCACGATGCTGGAAAAATGCTTTGATAAAAGGTGGTTGTTTTGGGCAATGTTCTTATTGTTGAAATTCGTTATTCCCAGGTCAAGTAGGATGTTGAGCAGAAACGAGAAATTGAAAATCGCATAGTAGAATCCGTACTGCTCAGTGCCAACCGCATTTTGAACTGCCCGGTCGATGCCCAGCACCCAGAATGTTTTGATGAGCAGATTAAGACCCAGCAACAGCGCAAGATTGGTTACGAATTTGCGTTGCATGAAATTCTATTGAGGGTAAGGATGATTTTATGGTTCTGGGAGACCGAAATACTCAAAGCAATCAGCGATCGGTACGCTTGGAGTATCGGCAAAGACCTTCATCGAGAAAGTCTGCAAACATGTCCACATCGGGAGTATAACCTCTGGGTTTTGCCAATATCTTGCCCTGATTGTCCAGCAGGATGTAATAGGGCTGTGAGTTCGTCTTGTAAACGGCGGCCTGCATCTCGCTCCATTTGTTCCCGGTCGTCCTTATTTTCTTTCCGGTAACTGAAGATACATACTGGTCGCCCTCAGGCAATCTGGTCTTGTCATCTACATACAAGGAGATAAGCACATATTCTTCAGCCAATCGTTTAATAACCTTCGGGTCGCTCCACACATTGTCCTCCATCTTGCGACAGTTCACACAACTCCAGCCCGTGAAGTCAAGCATCACCGGCTTGCCCTGGTTCTTAGCGTACTTCATGCCCTCTTCGTAGTCCTTGAAACAGAGAAGGTCGTGTGGGCAATCGTTTTCATCGCCTGTTTTCCATTCCTTGTAAAAATCAGGCGGAGGAAAACCGCTGATGAGTTTCAAGGGTGCTCCCCAGATTCCAGGTATCAGATAGACACAGAAACTGAGAGTCAGTAATGCGAATATCAATCGACCGATTCCGATATGCTTCATTTCAGAGTCATGGGATAGCCTGAATTTCCCCAGAAGATAAAGGCCGAGCATTCCGAAAATCACCACCCACAGTACGATGAATAATTCTCGCTGTAAGATTCCCCAATGGTAAGCGAGGTCAACATTGGAAAGGAACTTCAATGCCAGTGCCAATTCTATGAACCCCAACGAAACTTTTATGGTATTCAGCCATCCACCTGATTTTGGGAGCGTGCTTAACCAACCCGGGAAGAGTGAGAAGAGTGCAAATGGCACTGCAAGCGCCAATGAAAACCCTAACATTCCGGTCAACGGACCAAGATAACTCCGTCCTTGCGCAGCCTCAACGAGTAGTGTCCCAATGATGGGTCCTGTGCAGGAAAAACTCACCAATGACAAGGTAAATGCCATGAAAAAGATGCCGACAAGTCCGCCACGTTCACTGGCTGCATCCGCTTTGTTGACAAAACTGCTGGGCAAGGTTATTTCAAAAGCACCGAAAAAAGAGATGGCGAAGATGACGAAGATGACGAAGAATGCCAGGTTGAAGAAGGCATTGCTGGCAAGGTCATTCAATGCGTCCGACCCGAAAAGTACAGTTACAAGTAGTCCTAGTGATACATAGATGCCGACAATCGATACGGCATATATCAATGCATTCCTGATGCCTTTGGAACGGTTACCGCTGCGCTTTGTGAAAAAGCTGACAGTCATCGGGACCATCGGAAATACACAAGGAGTGAAAAGTGCAAGTAAGCCTCCAAGCAGTCCGGCGAAAAAGATGCCCCAATATCCAAGATCCTCATCACCGGTGGAATCGTCGGCTGAGCCACAACCGGGTTCCAGACCGTCGGCAACACTGATTAAGGTAGTGTCTGATCCCGATTCCGATCTGGTCAACGTATCCTGGCTTCCTGGCGAAAGAGACGAGTCGGTGCCAATGGCTGGCTGAACGGTTTCGGTACTGGTGCCGGTTGTGCTACCATCCAATTTGAATTCGAAAAATTCTTCTTCAAGGATACAGGCTTCCTTACAGACCTGGTATCCGATTGTTCCCTTGACTATACAAGTGTTGCCTTTCAACTTTACTTTCTGTTTGAAAGTGGCTGCTTTATCGAATTGCAGCACTTTCACCATGAATGTCGAATCGAAATCTTCGTGTGGTTTCGGCTCTGTTACTTTGCCGATCCGTTCAAAACAAGTATTCGTTTCAAACTTGTCTCGGGTTGCATTTTGATGACGTTTCGGGCCACTTTGGGCCCGACAGCGGGAGCGAGAGGAGTTGCGTGCCTTCAGTTTGTA
>JBJSZR010000510.1:0-3903 GCA_046090385.1 Bacteroidota bacterium | reverse complement strand
GTGGAGACACGGTCATCTCGGCTTCGCTCGATGACCGTGGAAATGAAAATGCGCACCCTTCGACTCCCTTGGCAAGTTCGGGACGTGGATACACGGTCATCTCGGCTTCGCTCGATGACCGTGGAAATGAAAATGCGTACCCTTCGACTCCCTTGGCAAGTTCGGGACGTGGAGACACGGTCATCTCGGCTTCGCTCGATGACCGTGGAAATGAAAATGCGCACCCTTCGACTCCCTTGGCAAGCTCGGGACGTGGATACACGGTCATCTCGGCATCGCTCGATGGCCGTGGAAATGAAAATGCGCACCCTTCGACTCCCTTGGCAAGCTCGGGACGTGGATACACGGTCATCTCGGCTTCGCTCGATGACCGTGGAAATGAAAATGCGCACTCTTAGCGGACTTGTCCAGTACTTTTAGAGAGGAGAGGCCAATCCCGGTTTGACAACAAGCCCTTAATTCGCTACTTTCGTACTCCTATTTCCCAAAAACGTTGTTTTCAGCAAAAACCGGGGATAGTCGACCGGAGAGGTGTCCGAGTGGTCGAAGGAGCACGCCTGGAAAGTGTGTAGGCTCCAAAAGGGTCTCGAGGGTTCGAATCCCTCCCTCTCCGCAGCCAGTTTTTTAAGGATTTTAATCCGCTGATCGCCAGACAATTACAAAGTCTGGCGATTTTTTTTCGCCTCAAAAGTGCCCTTTTAGGTAAATTTATCAAAGGGCATGTTTCACCTCGCGTCCGTGTTTCACCAACTGAGATATGCCCCCACCTGCCATGAACACCAACTACAGCATCCGCTTCTATCTCAATATCAATAAAGCAAAAGGCGCCCGAAAGCCCATCTACCTGCGCATCACCGTCGACCGACGCAAAGTCGAAATGGTCACCCCCTATAAGATAGAAGCCAAGGAATGGGAAGACAACCGCCAGCGCACGCGGCGCAACGTCATCATCAACCAAGGCCTCAATCAACTGGAGAGCGAAGTGCACGAAGTCGCCTTGGAACTCAAAAAGAAAGGAAGACGCATCACGGCCGATAATCTCCGTGCCGGTATCAAACACACCAAGAGCGATCGCGATTACCTGGTCAGATACTACCAGGAGCACCTCTTGCAGATGGCCAAAGCCGGCGAGGTAAAGGCGATCACCATCGATATCTACCGCTACACACTGCAACACGTGATGAAGTTCCTGCGTGATGCCAAACACATCGACGACATTCCGCTGTGGAACGTGGATTATAAATTCATCACCGACCTGGATGTATGGCTCATGTCAAAAGACGCCATCCAACCCGGACTCAAATTGGAACGCAACACGGTATCCAAGCACCACAGCCGATTGCGCACCGTACTCATCCGTGCATTCAAAGAGGGGCTTGTCGATCGAAATCCGTATGGGGATTTCAAACTCAAACAGTCGCCCTCCAACCGTACATACCTCGACGAAGCCGAACTGGAACGACTCAACGCGCACGACCTGGCCGGAAACCAGAGTCTGATCAAGGTGCGCGACATCTTCATGTTCTCCGTCTATACCGGCTTGCGTTTCGAAGATGCGCAGTTGTTGACCCTGGACAAAATCATTCCCGGCTCCAACGGCAAATTCAAGCTGAGCATCGATCAGGGAAAGACCGAGCGACCGCTGGTCATCCCGTTGGTGGACCAGGCCATGGAGATCGTTCAACGGTATGTGGATGCTCCCGGACGAAAGATCCAGCGCCGGGTGCTTCCGACCATTTCCAATCAAAAACTGAACACCTACCTGAAAGTGATCGCTGATCTTGTCGGAATCGATAAGCGGTTGACGCATCACGTGGCGCGTCATACCTGTGCCACCACGTTCCTGTTGAGCAAAGAAATACCGCTGGAGGTGGTAAGCCGTTGGCTCGGCCACACCAACATCAAGACCACACAAGTTTATGCGAAGGTGACCGATAACTACCTGGAGAAGGTGGCGAGTAAGCTGAATAAGAAGTAAGAGAGTGATTATATCAATTGAACATTTAAACTATTCGAAAAAATGAATAAAAAAACGATCAATTTCAAGTCCGATGATGGAATTGAAATTAGCATTTCCAGAGAACTATTTCTACAACATTTAGAGCAGTATCATGCTGATCAGCTAAATGGCATCGAGTCATCACCTGATAACCCGAAGGTGTATGATTGGGTAAAAGAAGCTAATTATGATCCGTCCAAGGTCGAAAAATGGATGAGGTTCATGAAAGATAAAAGTGAGATAGAAGAGGCAGTATTTTCTTTTCGGGACTTTTTGAAAACGGTCGCATCAAATGACAAATATGTGGAGCAGTTCATTAAGAAAGACCCTGAAACCTTTGCACGATCACGAGTTGTCATGTATGCGTGGGTACGATCGTTTCTTTCAACTATTGTTTCTGACAAAGGATTAGCCGGACAGTTGATGACCATGAGGATCGCAGATTTATTAACTGCCCCCATCAATGTAAATGACATGATAGAACAGATAGACTTCTTGACGTTAATACTTCCTATGAAATTAATTAGTAAGGATGGCATTATACATATTCAAGACATTTTTGGTGTTGAGTCTTTGGAGACCGTCATCCGGCGCGTTGCGGTCCCTGCCGATAAAGATTCTATTGATGTAAAGTTTAAAGACAATTTCATTATCGAAACATTATATGTGGTTTATAAGTGTGAAAAAGACCTCACAGAATCATCTGCCTATTGTTTGACTGGCTTGATTGCTGCATGGTTAGGAGTCTTGCAACAAGAAAAGGACTACGACGGAAACAATACATACCGACGCTATCTACAAACAGAGGTATCGAATGTTCTCCGGCGCATGGCAAGTAAATTTTCGCCAAAAAAAGTGAGTAAATAAACTTTTTTTTACTCACTACAGGTCAAAGGGAGGATACTATCATTACGAAAAATTCATATCTAATGAGGCTTAACAATGAAAATAACGAGAGGGATGACGTCCAAGGCGCATTTCTTCTCGTACCCCGAAAGTGGCTGGAAGAAATATCCCAAGCACAGGAACGCATCATGAACCTATTGATAGGTGGCGAGGCCAAGGCGACTGTCACCAAGAAGCCGAAGGCCGATTTGGGCGATTACATTTCAGAGGTCGATGCACGCGAGCTGCTGGGTCGTAAGGCGGGCTGGTTTTGGAATCTACGCGTCAAGGGCAAGTTGCCCTATTTGAAGTGGGGCAGGTCCGTCTATTACAAACGTTCGGACATCATCGGATTTTTGGACCAGGATTATAAGGAGCGAAATGGATAAGGCGGCAAACACTGGCGACGGATTCATCTATGGTCGAAAGACGCTTGGGACCAGCTATCTGAAGACATGCAAGGGGTGCGGGTTTCAGTTCTGGGGGAGGGAAAATGCCGTTTATCACTCGGAAAAGTGTCGCAGACAGTATGACTACCGGAGAAAGAGGGAACGAGAGGCGCTCTTGAAAGGTGCTGGTGATCAGCTGATGAAACTCGTAGACCATTTCGAGAAGTGGTTACCGAAAGGCACCGACCGGGTAACGATATCCAAGCAGCAAGCCGAAACCATTGCACCGATGCTCGGTACATACATTGGCAGCTGTTTGGATCCTGTCGAGAATAAGCGGTACTATATGATAACGGATCAACTGATGTGGCGGAAGGAAGGGGAAAGTCTGTTGCTGCGTCGTAGAACAGCAACAGGATGATCGATATAAACCCTTATTACGAAAATCTGGAGATGCCCCGTCCGTCGAGCAGCAATACACTGACAATATTTTTAGCGGGAGTGGCAATAACGCTGGTAGTGGTGTTGGTGGTTATTAGTAGCACCAGCGAGCCCGAGAAGCGAAGTTCGGTAACCAGCTGATTGATTGTGTCTGGTCATTGCGAACCGAAGTCCGCCAGGTAAGCATGG
>JBJSZR010000509.1:0-2700 GCA_046090385.1 Bacteroidota bacterium | reverse complement strand
CTTTGCCGATCCGTTCAAAACAAGTATTCGTTTCAAACTTGAATTCAAGCGGAATCGGTCCGCCGTCGGGTGTATTTTGCGAATAAATATGCCAGTCAGGGTCCAGTTTTACCTGAAACACAAGCGTTCGCTCGTCTCCGGCTCCCTTTTCAACCGTGTATTTCCAGGTTGCGGGGTGAATCATCTGTGCACCCGAGATGAAGGGGAGCAACAGGCAAAGCCCTAAAATCACTTTTTTCAGCATAGCAGTGGTATGGATTCCGAAACTCAAAACGGATGCATTTTAACGGAATTCTACGAAAATACTAAAAAATCAGACCCCGAACCACTCTAATAGTCGATTGGCATCCAGCTCTTTACGGTCTTCCTGTTGAACATCTTTTTTGATACGGCCCTCGTCCATCATGATAATCCTGTCGCCGTATGTCAAAGCATCTTTCAAATGGTGTGTGATCAGTATCGCGGTCAGTTTGTGCTGACGGATCAATCGTTCGGCAAGTTCCATGATACGTACCGATGTTTTTGGGTCCAGTGCCGCGGTTGGTTCGTCCATCAGTAAAATACCGGTTTGATCCATCACTGCCATCAATAAGGTCAAGGCTTGTCGCTGACCGCCAGAAAGCGTTCCCATTTTCTGGTCCAGTTTTTCTTCAAGACCCAAGCCGAGTTCTGCGACTTTTTCCTTTATGGTATTCCTGAATGACTTTCCAGTGCCTATTCCGAATCCTTTGGATGAGGTCCGTAATGATGCCAGTCTGAAATTCTCAAGTATGCTCAAATCAGACGATGTTCCAGCTGTCGGTTGCTGGAAAATACGTGCAACCCATCTGCTTCTTTTATAATCTGGTATCTGTGTGACATCTGCACCATTGATCATGATGCTCCCTTCATCAGCAAAAACACTTCCTGCAATCACATTCATCAATGTCGATTTTCCGGATCCGTTGCTTCCCAGCAGTACTACGTATTCGCCTTCACGTAATTCAAGGTTTACGTTTTCCAGCGCTTTCACTTCGGCAGGCGTTCCCTTTCCAAAGCTTTTTTTTATTCCCCTCAGCTCTATCATGTTGTTTTTCTGAGATTAGGGATTCCGACCACCAGCAATACAAAACAAGCCACCACCAATTTCATGTAGATAGGGTCGATTCCAATGCTGAGTGTCCAGCCTAATAGCATCCGGAACAGCACGCTTCCTGCCACCACGCCGATAAGCTTAATCAACATGCCACTTTTTGGGAACAGACCGGAGATCATTTCTCCGATCATGACAGAGCCCAGACCAAGTATCACAATGCCGATCCCCATGCTTATGTCGGCAAAACCCTGAACGTAGGTGATGAGGTAGCCACTTAACGCTATCCAACCGTTCGCAATCGCAAGTCCGATGATTTTCATCCGATCGGTCGATATTCCAACTGATCGTGCCATGATTTCGTTATTACCCGTCGCACGCATGGCGAGGCCGAAGTCGGAGCGTAAAACATGATTCATGAATAATAACATGAACAGAACGAATACGCCTAAAACCACCAGCTGCGTGAACCAATCGCTGTTACCGTTACCGACTAGCTGAAAGATATCAGGAGTGCCGATCAACGGTATATTTGAGCGGCCCATGATAGCCAAATTTACAGAGTAGAGTGCTGTTGAAACCAGGATGCCTGCCAAGAGTGCATTTATCCTGAGTCTGGTATGTATCCAACCGGTGAGAGCTCCGGCAATTGCTCCTGCTATGAATGCAACCGGCAGAATCATGGAGGGAGGAAACAACCAGGTTGTAAGTACGGCTGTTACGGCACCGCCAAGTGTGAAACTTCCATCAGTTGTTATATCCGGTATCTGGAAGATGCGCATGGAGATGAAAATTCCCATGCCTAAAGCTGCGTAGGCGAATCCAAGTAATAATGCGGTCGAGTAAATGGACATCCTTTTCGGTGAATCGTAAAAGTAATCAAACCGGGATGAACGACGTTCTCATCGCCCTATCATCATTCCGGTACTACTGCCGTAAAGGTCGAGTCGGGTTTGACTCCGAACTGACCTGCTTTTGTGGGATTGAATACTTTTCTTCGAATGGATACCAACTGAAGGTTCAATCCTTTTGTATCTCCAGTCTTAAGAAATAAGGAGGCCTGCGCTCCGGTCTGGTAGCCCCAGTGATACATATCCGCACCGAATGCGGCAACTGCACCTCGCTTTACAAGTCCTTCTTCGCTGGAGAAAACAGGAACTTTCTTGTCGTCGCAACTTTTTACGATCACTTCCATCGACGAAAAAACAGTATTGTCGGGGAGTGCGAAAAACACATCGATAGCCTTATCCAGAAGTGCGCTCATCACCAATTGTGTTTCATTGGAATTGTTCACCGGCAGTTTTTCCAAAGTATAGCCCATCAGCAAGCAACGCTTTTCAATAGCGTTCAATGCATCAACCGATTGTGGCTCGGCTTGGTTGTAAATCGTTCCGATTTTTTTAGCAACGGGGAAAAGTGACGCTACAAGCATCAGCGAAGTGTCGAGGTAATCCAATGTTTCGTACGTGCCAAAAAGATTACCGGGCGATTTACCTGACTTATCGTTGAGTCGGACGAGGTCTGGTCGGGGTGAAACCATCATGAATACAGGAATATCCTTGGTCCGTTGAACGGCTGTGATGGTCGACAAGGTCGGATTTGTCGCAATCAGATCCACTTTTTCGGAA
>JBJSZR010000508.1:0-562 GCA_046090385.1 Bacteroidota bacterium | reverse complement strand
CCCGAAATGTGAATGATTTTAAAGTCTTGCTCAAGTCTGCATCATCCTTGGACACAGAAGTAATCGGAATACAGGCTTCTGAGAGCATACAGACCAGGTTTCCAATAAGCAGAAGAAAAACTGAACTGTTGGAGCTGGTGAATTCTTTGATCGGTGATCAATAGATCACACTCACTTTCCCGGTTCTTGTTTCCTGCCCCCCTTCCAATAACCAGGTATAAACACCCGAGGGGAGCTTTTCACTGCCGTTATTGCCGTCCCAATCAGCAATCGATGCATCTTCAGCGGTATAAATCGTTCGGCCCCAACGGTCAAAAATCCTGATGGAATACCTGAAACATGGGTCATACATGCTTATCCTGAAGCGATCATTCAAGCCGTCGCCATTCGGGGTAAAGCAGTTTGGAACATATACTCTCTCTCCCTTCGGGCTTTCAAAGTCGACCTGTTTAAGTATGGAATCTACACAATTGTATTCCCCGTTTAGAGTCAGCTTCACTGAAAAAGATCCGTCAACAGCGAATCGATGCCTTGGATTTTTTTCTGATGAGATGGTTCCATC
>JBJSZR010000507.1:0-3422 GCA_046090385.1 Bacteroidota bacterium | reverse complement strand
ATTTGGCCGCTCTGGAATCTCCCCGATTAAAGCCTGATTATTTATTATCGCGAGCCGATGGAGGGATTCGAACCCCCGACCTACTGATTACAAATCAGTAGCTCTGACCAACTGAGCTACATCGGCGAATTTGCGCGAAATTCAAAGAACTGCATACCCCTCCGAAAAGGGACTGCAAATGTAGAAAAACAATACCAAAATTCAAATTTCGAAGATTTATTTTTCAACTATCCGGAAAAGAAAAGCGAACCCTCCGGATGAGAGTCCGCTCGAAAAGTGAATACTCAAAAGGCTACTTAGGCTATGACTTTGGCCGCAGGATAACGCTTCTTCCACATTTTGAAAGCAGCCATGCTATGCACCACCATCGTCGTCTTGTGGTCGAGCTGGACTTTTATCCTTGGACCTATGGCAGGAGTAGCGACCTTGACGGACTTCGATGAAGAACGGCCGGTCTTCGTGTTTTTAGATTTGATCATGACATTTTGTAGCCTTGCTACGTTTAAATTAAAACACTAAGTAATGCGTGAATGTTCCAAATTACCGCACAAATTATGCCGAAGGCAATGACGTTCGTCAGTTTAGGACCTATTCACTAAGTTCCCAAAGTAACGCGGATAAACGTAGGTTATTCGTTAAGGAGTACTTAAATATTCACCAGGGATCTATCCGCTGAAATACCGCGCAGACATCTAAAATAGCAATATCCGGCAAACAACCAAACAAAACTTTAGAAATAGAAGTGTAATAAATTGAAATTCAATTTTTTATAATTTATAATTAATTAAAAATCGAGTTAAAATATTTGTGAGGGCTATAAAATTGAATATCAATATTTTATGAAAATGAAGCCATTTTCGAAGCTAATTCCACTAAACGATTCGAGTAACCTGTTTCATTGTCGTACCACCCTACTACCTTTACCATGGAGCCCAAAACAGTGGTTAGCTGAGCATCGAAAACACAGGAATCTGGACTTCCGATGATATCCACACTTACAATCGGATCCTCCGTATAGCCTAAAATACCCTTTAAATTAGTTTCAGATGCGTTTTTAAAAGCAGCGTTGACGGCCGATGTGTCTGCCTTCTTGATTAGTATACAGGTGATATCGGTCATCGATCCATCAGGGGTAGGAACCCTCACTCCTGCACCGCCCAACTTACCTTGCAGATGAGGCAAAACATCACCAAGTGCTTTAGCTGCGCCGGTCGTGGTGGGAATGATTGAGACGGCCGCTGCTCTTGCTCGCCTTAGATCCTTATGAGGTGCGTCATGTATGTTCTGATCACCAGTGTAGGCATGAACTGTTGTTACAAATGCGGATTCGATACCCCAAACCTCGTCCAACACCTTCAACATGGGAGCTGCATTATTAGTCGTACAAGAGGCATTCGATACAATCCGATCATCCTTAGTCAAAAGTGACTCATTGACACCTAACACAATGGTTTTAACCGACTCCCCTCCTTTTGCTGGAGCAGAAAGAATCACACGGCCTGCGCCTGCGGCCAAATGTGCTGATGCCCCGATACGATCAGTGAACCTGCCGGTACATTCCAGGACAACATCGATGCGCTCTTCTTTCCAGGGCAATTTCGATGGGTCCTTTTCACTATAACACCTGATTTTTTTTGCTCCAACTATCAATTGACTCTCATCCGAACCGACGCTTCCTGGAAAAACACCATGAATCGAATCATACTTGAACAGATGAGCGAGGGTACCGTTGTCCGATAAATCGTTGACGGCAACCAATTCCATCAAAGGATGATCAAGCAGTAACCTGGCAACGGTGCGACCAATACGACCAAAACCGTTAATAGCTATTCTAGTTCTCAATGCAGATAATGTATAAAGCAGGAAGATTAAATGTGTTTTTCGGCATGGTAGCTCGACCTGACAAGTGGACCGCTTTCAACATAACGGAATCCCATCTCCAGGCCGATTTTCTTGTACTCGGCGAATGATCCGGGATGTATGAATTCTGCTACCGGCAAATGCTCCCTGGTGGGCTGAAGGTATTGCCCAAGTGTAAGAATAGAAACACCGGACGTTCGCAAATCATGCATGGATTCGATCACCTCATCGCGAGTTTCTCCCAGGCCCAGCATGACGCCGGATTTAGCATGGACACCTGCATCGGCAATCCGTCGAAGTACCTCAAGGCTACGATCGTATTTCGCTTGAACACGTACTTGTTTCGTAAGTCGACGAACAGTCTCAAGATTATGCGAAATGACCTCCGGTTTCACTTGAATGACGCGTTCCAGATTGTCCCATTTTCCCTGAAAATCAGGAATGAGTGTCTCCAAGGTGGTTCCCGGCGAAATCTCCCTGATTTTCCGGATGGTTTCCACCCAAATCCGTGATCCACCGTCCTCTAAATCGTCTCTGTCAACTGAAGTGATGACACAATGTTTCACACCCATCAATTTCACTGATTTTGCCACCCGCAATGGTTCAAATGGGTCAACCTCTTCAGGGCGACCGGTGGCGACAGAGCAGAACCCGCATGAGCGGGTGCAGATATTCCCCAAAATCATAAAAGTGGCGGTTCCGGCGCCCCAACATTCGCCCATGTTCGGACAATTTCCACTTTGGCAAATGGTGTGAAGTTTATGCTCGGATACGATTTCGCGCACCTTACGGTACTCCTCGCCAATCGGTAATTTGACCTTCAGCCAGGAAGGCTTCGAAGGGCGCTGATCCATTGTTTGGGCTACTTCGTCCATTTTTTTCTTTTTCACCATTTACCTCCCCAACTCAGTGCAAGGTAGAAATTGACAAACAACCGTTGAGCATCATTATCAGCCATTATCTGTACAGAGGAAGGGATGAAGTCTGCTATGATTCCGGTTTCCAGTGAAGTCACTTTTTGCTGAATGGTTGAATACTCAAACGAAAGAGAGAACTTGCCGTACACTCCCGGATTGACTTTTAACAAACCAAAACCCATAAAGTATGGACCTGGTCCGTATATATTCTCTATGGATTGTTGAACAGGATCATTCGGATCGTAGCGTCTAGTCTCGATGTATTTGAATTGAGACAAAGAGTCAAAAGGATCATCGACCAAAACGTCAAGGAAAACAGGTTTGGTTATTCCCAGAACAACTCCTCCGTAGTAATTATATCTCACCTCCACACCGCTTCTTTCACCTTTGGAATAAAGAATATTCTGTCTTCCAATACCCGCTCTCAGATCATACATGTAAACGAGTTTTCCGAAAAAAAACGGACGCGAATCCGGGTAGTAGGGATTCGACTGTTTGAACTGTTTGGGATGGCGCATGGAGACGAGCTCCGTTTCAAACATCGTTTTCTTATAGCCTGTCGCATGCCAACCTCGACGAAACTGTATGCCCAGCCCATTTGAATGAATCTGAATACCTCCGCTTGCTTCGTTTCTGAAAAGGATG
>JBJSZR010000506.1:0-3938 GCA_046090385.1 Bacteroidota bacterium | reverse complement strand
TCTTGGCCACTGGTATAGATTGCAACATCCACAAGAGTCATGATCCGCTGAGAAGCGTTCACCATGGTGCGTTTACCGTCAGCAAGTGATCGGAAACAATAAAGCCGGCTTCATTGTCGAGTCACTTGCTGACGGTAAACGCACCATGGTGAACGCTTCTCAGCGGATCATGACTCTTGTGGATGTTGCAATCTATACCAGTGGCCAAGAGCGTCCACTTCGTGACGTTTTTCTCTCCATCCAGTCCAAGGAGGGTGATAAGCTTTCAGTCGACCCGAAGTCGGACGATGCGACTTTGAAATCGTATTTCGCATCCATTGTTCCAGATTATGATACTGATCGGGTGTATGTATCCGATATCCGTAAAGTACTCAATTGGTACAATTTGCTTAATGGTAAAGTTGATTTCTCCAAAGTTTCGGATGAGTCCGATTCCATCACCAAAGAGGATAACTCAAAGCCCGTACAAAAAGTGCACGAAGCCCACGGACCGAAAACCGAAGGATCCAAAACGACTGCCGCCCGTACCAGAAAGAAAGTCTGATCTGCATGAGCTTGTTGATTGAAGTTCCTAAACGCAGTTTTTTACCTGCCGACTTGAAGATCGATTCTTGGGAGTCCATTTCGGGTTTTTATGAAGATCTTGAAAAACGTTCGCTTGATTCTGAATCCGCATTTCACGGTTGGCTGAACGATTTGAGCGAACTTGAAACTGTCGTTCAGGAACATGTGGGTTGGTTGTATGTACGGATGACTTGTGATACATCGGATGAGCAACTTACTTCAGCTTACACTTTTTTCATCAATGAGATCAATCCTCACATAGAGCCAGTCGCAGATCGACTCAATAAGAAGTTGGCTGCTTGCCCTTTCACTGCCTCATTGGGTGTCGAATACGGCATATACCTCAGGCAAGTGCGTAATGCTATCGAGTTGTTCCGCGAGGTGAATGTGCCCTTGAATGCCGAATTATCAGTCAAGGAACAGAAGTACGGAGAAATCGCAGGAGCCATGTCGGTTGATGTCAACGGCAAGGAACTTACACTGCAACAAGCATCGAATTTCCTGCGAGACCCTGACAGGTCAAAGCGCGAGTCAGTTTACAGATCCATCACCTCGCGAAGGCTAACGGATCGTGATAAACTGGATGGACTTTTCAATGAACTCATTGCTTTACGTCATCAGGTCGCAATCAATGCAGGATTTGAAAATTATCGTGATTATAAATTCAGGGAGCTTGACAGATTCGATTACTCGGTGAGTGATTGTGAGTCGTTTCACGTATCTGTATCGAACGAGGTGGTTCCCTTGTTGCGTGGAATCTCCGAGGCAAGGAGAAAGGCCATGGGTTTGGAAAAGTTAAGACCATGGGATCTTGAAGTTGACACGAATGGTCGACCCGATCTGAAGCCCTTCAGAAATGGGGAGGAATTGGCTTCTAAAACGATATCATGTTTCAGTGAAATCGATCCTTACTTCGGTTCTGTCGTCCGTACCTTGCATGAGCGCAAATACATGGACCTTGATTCAAGGATCGGCAAAGCGCCTGGCGGATATAATTATCCACTCTACGAAAGCGGCGTTCCTTTTATTTTCATGAATGCAAGTGGCTCCTTGCGCGATGTCATCACCATGGTGCATGAGGGTGGTCATGCGATACATTCCATGCTCACACGAGACCTGCCGTTCATAGGTTTCAAGGAGTTCCCGTCCGAGGTCGCTGAACTGGCTTCCATGAGCATGGAACTCATTTCTATGGAACATTGGCAACACTTTTTTGAAGATGCAGAGGAATTGAAACGTGCACGTCAAGAGCAATTGGAAAATGTGATCGAAGCATTGCCATGGATCATTTGCATTGACAGGTTCCAGCATTGGTTATATACCCACCCAATGCATACCAACAGTGACCGCACTGATTTCTGGCTGAAGAATCTTTCCATGTTTTCGGATGGACTTACTGACTGGTCCGGTTTCGAGGCTACAAGGGAATCCATCTGGCAGAAGCAACTTCATCTGTTTGAAGTGCCTTTTTATTATATCGAATATGGCATGGCTCAGCTTGGGGCCATCGCTGTTTGGCGGAATTACCGACAGAACCCGAAAATGGCCATTGAAAGCTATAAGAGAGCCCTTGCGCTGGGTCATACCTGTTCAATTTCTGATGTTTACAAGGCAGCAGGTGTCAGTTTCGATTTTTCCTCTGATTACATCAGAGACCTCATGCTGTTCGTAAAGAATGAGTATGATAAATTGTAAGTCAAGACCTCTTTGATCCTGTTAAACGGGCATTTTTCTTACATCGCAATCAGTCTGTTTTTTCACTGCCGATGCCTTTTGCGGGCATTATCCTCTGTTTTTTTATTAAAAATATCCTGATTCCTTACAGGACTCTTGGCCGATGTGCTGGTGGTGAACCGTAATAAAGGAGGTAAATTGAGTGCAATGACAAAGGTTATTTTGTCTGCGAATACCTGCAGTTATCAACAACCTCTTCCTTCGGATCTCATATAAGTACTCACCAGAAAAACTATCTACGGACTCCGTGGCAACCCACACACCCCGACCACGTACCAGGACCGCCGACGGCAAGCGTGTACTTTACAAGCTTTTGCTGATCGCGGTCGCAGTCGTTTATACGTTGGTGTTCGTACTGGATTATCTTTTGAAGCTTGGCTTCACGTATTTCCTGCTGCTTAGTTTATTCATTTTCGTGCTTGCAACACTTCTTTATATGTGGGTGAAGGTTTCAGGTGTTCCAGAGCCTGAAGAAGAGGAAAATGCGAAAGGTCAAAAGCCTCCCGATTCTGTTGCTTCTCCATTTACAGCTTCAGTCGATCCGATGGATTGGCCGGAAGCAGTGTTTTTGGTCAATGCCAGAACAGGTCTTACCATCACTGCTAATGCGGCAGCTGTAAGGCTTTTTTTTGCGGGGGCTGTTACAGCACTCACTGGTATAGACCTCACACACCTGTTCGCACAACCGTGGTCTGAGGAAGAGAGTAGAGCATTCCGCGAGAAACTCAGGTCAGGCAAAAGCGCTGTTGCAATGGCGTATTTCCGTACGCTTACAGGTGTTTCATTCCGCGGAGTACTTCAGGCAGATCGCATGGAGCGCCAGGGTCGTGATGTGCTATTAGTAAGAGTGCTTGAGGCTGAACGGCTGGATATTATACAACCGGTGAACTCCGACATAGGAGATAAGGATTCTTTCAGAAAAATGTTCGATGATGGAGCTTTCCCCATGGTGCAGATCGGACCTGACTACAAGATCCGCCATGCCAACCGGGCCTTTACCGACCTTTTAGCCTATAAACCGAATGAGCTCGAGGGTGTATCTGTTTTTGAAATCATTCATCCTGAGGAACACGAATCGGAACGAAGGATATTGTCACAGGTCTTCAGAGGAGAGGCTCCATTAAGCAGACGTGAGAAGCGTTATGTGCGCCGTACGAATGAGGTGATATGGGTGAGTTTGTCTTCCTCCATGACACGTGATGAGAAGGGCTCGCCGTTTTCCATCATCACGTTGGCGGAAAATGTCACACAAAGGAAAAGAGTGGAGCATACCGTCAGGGATAACCGCGATCGCTTGCAAGAGCTGGTAGAGAACGATAAATATGCCATACTTTCTGTCGACAAGAATCATACTTTGCTTTTTGTACATCGCGATCGGCACAAACCCCAACAGGAGCGGGCCCGCCGGCGTGTCGATGCGCTCGATCTGGCTGCCCTGGGCGGAATCTAGAACTGCGTTAATCCGCACGAAAGCGAGGGGTCCGCTAGGCCCAACGGGCGATGGGGAGCAACTGGTAGGTTCAACCGCGGTTTGCCCACCCGCGCCCTCGACAACCGCCTACCGCCGTATGGCGGGCCGAAGCAGCTCTTTCTCGCCGTCAGCAACTCCTGGCGCTTGTTGCTCCGCCAAGCCAACGTGG
>JBJSZR010000505.1:0-13460 GCA_046090385.1 Bacteroidota bacterium | reverse complement strand
GAATAAAGTTCAATAAAATCGACAGTAAAAGAACGATTAACAGAAAAAGTGATTGGATACGCTGGATCATGGCGGTTGGCTCGAATGGCCTTACAAGTTACAGAGAATTCATCTGCACTTGAGGCTATTTGATCAAAAAACAGCATTTGTTTGCAAGAATCAAAGTAATAATGTAAACTTGCATGGTAATCGGAACTGCAAGGTGGAATAAACGATTCCCTTTTCGCGCAGTTTCTCCCCCACTACCCTTATCGACAAATACGCGGATAGCAAAGTGCTACCACTTCCAGACTGAAAAATTACATTTAAAAGCCCTCCTTGGATGAGGGTCTAAACTCCCTTACATGTACGATATTACTGAATTGAATGACAAGCTGGTGACTGAATTGAAGGAAATCGCCCGCTTGATGAAAGTACCGAATTACGATGACCTCCGTAAACAGGAATTGATCTACAAGATCCTCGACCAGCAGGCATTGGAACCGGATTCCACTAAAAACATACGAGAAAAAATGGGCGACAAACCAAAGGCCGAAAAGACTGCTAATCCTGCTGATGACTCCTCCCGTCCAAAGCGTAAGCGAGTGCCTCCTGAGAAAGAGGAAACCGCAGAAGCAAAAGAGGTTAAAACTGAAAAACCTGCTCCAGCTCCACGTGAAAAATCGGAAAAATTGGAACCAAGCGTGAAGGTAAATCCCGGACGTCCGGAGCGTAAACCTGTTACAGCACCCGGTCATCGACCTACTCCTCCACCGCCTGTCACTCCATCTGTGGCACCCTCGCAGCCTTCGACTCCCTCACCGACTCCTGCCGCTGGTCCAGCTCCTGTACAGCAACCGCACAATCACGAACATCGTCCTCAACAATACCAGCGTTTTGAAAACGACCGTGGATTCCGTCCTCAACATCGCAGGGATTTCCGTGAACCGGAAGCTCCCATCGATCCGGATAGTCTGGTCGTTTGTGAGGGTGTGCTTGAAGTTATGCCTGACGGTTTCGGGTTCCTGCGTTCCAGCGACTACAACTATCTCACATCACCAGACGATGTGTATCTGACGCCCCACCAGATCAAGCAATTCGGGCTCAAAATGGGAGACACCGTAAAAGGTGTTGTCCGCCCTCCGCGTGAAGGTGAAAAATACTTCCCATTTGTCCGGGCAGATCTTGTAAACGGGTTGGATGTTACTATCGCCCGGGACCGTATCCATTTCGACTACCTGACCCCTCTGTTCCCTAACGAACGTCTGAACCTTTCTACAGGCAGCAGTGCTACCTATTCCACCCGCATCATGGATCTTTTCACCCCAATCGGGAAGGGCCAGCGCGGACTGATAGTAGCACAGCCTAAAACAGGTAAGACCATGTTGCTGAAGGAAGTTGCCAATGCGATTGCAGCAAACCATCCCGAAGTGTACATGATCATCCTATTGATCGATGAGCGTCCGGAGGAAGTGACCGATATGGCCAGAAGCGTAAAAGCCGAGGTGGTTGCCTCCACCTTTGATGAACCGGCCGACCGCCATGTGAAAATCGCAAATATCGTTTTGGAGAAAGCCAAGCGTATGGTGGAATGCGGTCATGATGTGGTCATCCTGCTCGACTCCATCACTCGTCTTGCCAGAGCTTACAACACAGTGGCTCCTGCTTCCGGAAAAGTCTTGTCAGGTGGTGTGGAAGCGAATGCATTGCATAAGCCTAAGCGTTTCTTCGGATCTGCTCGTAAGATTGAAAATGGCGGAAGTCTTACCATCATAGCTACCGCTCTGATCGATACCGGTTCAAGAATGGATGAGGTGATCTTCGAAGAGTTCAAAGGAACCGGCAATATGGAACTCCAACTGGACCGGAAAATCGCCAACAAACGCCTCTTCCCGGCCATTGATCTTGTAGCATCTTCAACTCGTCGTGAAGATATGCTTTTGGATAAAGAGACACTTCAACGCATGTGGATCCTTCGTAATCACCTTGCAGACATGAATCCTCTCGAGGCCATGGAATTCCTGCTCGGACAGATGCGAGGCACCAAATCAAATGAAGAGTTCCTCGTTTCCATGAACGGTTGACAGACTTCGACTGAAATTGAAAAGGGTTCCTGTTCGGGAACCCTTTTTTTATGATCACTGTTCATCATATCAAGACTTGGCACTTGGATCGAAGCGGATATCCAGAGGCTTCTTGACTTTTTCCTTGAGTAAGGAATGATTCAATACATCCATCATTTCCTTGACGTAATGAAAACGCAAATCCTTGATGTACTCTTTTGAAATCTCCTCTACATCTTTCCGGTTATCTTCGCAGAGAACGATCTCTTTGATACCAGCACGCTTCGCCGCCAGGATCTTCTCCTTGATTCCGCCTACAGGCAATACTTTTCCACGAAGGGTTATCTCACCGGTCATCGCAAGGGAATTTCTGACCTTACGCTGCGTAAATGCAGAAGCCAAAGCGGTCAATAAGGTAATTCCCGCTGAAGGACCATCCTTGGGCGTAGCACCTTCCGGAACATGAATATTCACATCCCACTGATCGAAGATGCGGAAATCGACTCCTAAATCATCCGAGTGAGCCTTGAGATAGGCCATGGCGATGACGGCAGATTCCTTCATAACCTCACCCAGATTTCCAGTTATAGTGACTTTCCCCTTTCCTCTGTTGAGACTTACCTCGACGAAAAGGATATCTCCACCGACAGAAGTCCATGCCAGACCTGTCACAACTCCGGCTGTATCGTTACCCTGGTATTTGTCGGCTGGGAATTGTGGCGCACCGAGAATTCGATGGATATCATCGAGTGTGACGGTGGGCTCATATTCCTCTTCCATCGCCACTTGCTTTGCGATACTTCGTACAACAGAAGCGATTTTTTTCTCAAGTCCGCGAACACCGGATTCTCTGGTATACCGGTCTATCACATACTCAATCACCTTAGGAGTAAGTTTTAGATGCTCCTTCTTAAGTCCATGGGCCTCGAGTTGCTTAGGCAACAGATGTCTGACAGCGATCTGACATTTTTCCTCGATGGTATAACCATTTATCTCGATTATCTCCATACGATCGAGCAAAGCAGGCTGTATGCGCGACAATGAATTCGCAGTGGCGATGAACAATACGTTCGAAAGATCGAAATCGACTTCCAGGTAGTTGTCATAAAATGAATTGTTCTGTTCCGGATCAAGGACTTCAAGCAATGCGGAAGAAGGGTCGCCATGAAAATCATTTCCCAACTTGTCGACTTCATCGAGAACGAACACAGGATTGGAAGACTTTGACTTTCGGAGATTCTGTACGATACGACCGGGCATGGCGCCAATGTAGGTTTTACGGTGACCGCGAATCTCAGCCTCGTCGCGCAGTCCGCCCAGTGACATCCGAACGTATTTCCTACCCAATGCTTTCGCAATTGATTTTCCCAAAGAGGTCTTACCGACTCCAGGAGGACCATACAGACACATGATAGGCGACTTCATATCGCGCTTCAGCTTCAAAACAGCCAAGTATTCCAGGATACGCTGCTTCACCTTTTCAAGCCCGAAATGATCCTTGTCAAGCACTTTCTGAGCATGCTTTAGATCGAAATTATCAACGGTGAATTCATTCCAAGGCAAGTCGAGGAGCAATTCCAGGTAGTTGAGCAGAACGGAATACTCAGCAGCGGCAGGATTCATCCTGGCCAGGCGGTCACATTCCCTGTCGAACACCTCTCCTACCTCCTTTGACCACTTCATCAGCCTTGCACGTTCCCGTAGCTCCATGACCTCACGATCAGGGGTGGTTCCGCCAAGCTCTTCCTGAATCTGTCTCAACTGCTGATGGAGGAAAAACTCGCGCTGTTGCTTGTCCACTTCATTACGCACTTTGTTCTGGATCTGATTTTTCAGCTCCAGCATCTGGAGTTCCTTTGATAGATGTTCCAGAACCTGAACAGCACGGGATTTGTGGTCGTCGATTTCAAGCAACTGCTGTTTCATCAGTACGTCCAGATTCATATTGGAGCTGATGAAGTTGATAAGGAATGAAGGACTTTCGATATTCCGGATAGCAAATGCAGCATCCGAAGGGATGTTGGGAGAATTCTGGATGATTTGCAACGCCAAGTCCTTCAGCGATGAAACCGTAGCCATGAATTCCTTATCATCCGAAGAGACCGGAATTTCAGGTATGGCCTTTACCCTGCAGGTGATGTACGGATCAGATTGGATCTGTTCATGGATTTCAAAACGGCGTTTGCCTTGGATGATGATGGTGGTATTTCCGTCCGGCATCCGCAACATCTTGAGCACATTTGCCACAGTGCCTACACGATGCAGATCCTCCAGTTTGGGATCTTCAATGGAAACATCCCGTTGGGCTATCACTCCAATTATCTTGTCGCCCTTATAGGCATCCTTGATGAGATTGATGGAACGGTCACGACCCACCGTTATAGGAATTACAACTCCGGGAAAAAGGACGGTATTTCTAAGCGGAAGTATGGCAAGGGTATCCGGAATATCCTGCTGATGCATGGATTGCTCATCCTCCTGTGACAACAGCGGAATAAATTCCGTGTCATCATCCAGTATGTTCATCATATTGAAAGGATAGTCAGGATTTTGAGGTTGATTCATATTTTTGAGGTGGAAATCAGATTTTTGGACAATATGTCAGATTTAAGCGGCAGAATGCTTACGTACTGCAAGTTCGAAATTCATGCCATGTAATAAAAACTGCCAAAGTGTATCGATTCAAAACATTAGTACTGCAGTATCGTTGACCTAGTAGAACTACTCATTTACCAAAACATCAAAAATTAGCTTTACCTGACCATTTATATATTCCTTAAAAACAGGTAATTATAAAAAACATATACCAGCAATGGAAACGCTTCAGGAATTGGTGGATTTGGCAAAATGGCCTAGGTTTGCAAACGACAATTTTATGCCACAAAGTCCACTATCCAAGCGAATTTCATCGATGGCAGAAAGCCAAACCATCGGCATGGCCAAGAAGAGCCGTGAGTTGGCTGCTCAAGGTGTCGATGTGATCAATCTTAGCCTTGGGGAGCCGGACTTCATAACGCCCAAGCATATCCGGGAGGCAGCAAAAAAAGCCATAGATGACGGCTTCACCTTTTATCCCCCGATTTCCGGTTACCTTGAACTTCGTAAAGCCATCTCAGGTAAATTCAAGCGGGAAAACGGTTTGGATTATGCACCCGATCAGATTGTGGTATCCACCGGTGCCAAGCAGTCGATCGCGAATGTGGTCTTAAGCCTCGTAGATCCGGGCGATGAGGTGATCATACCGATGCCCTATTGGGTAAGCTATATCGAAATCGTCAAGCTTGCCGAAGGCATCACTGTACCGATACCAACCACCTTGGACAGCAACTTCAAGATGACAGCCACCCAACTTGAAGCAGCCATCACTCCCAAGTCAAAGCTTCTTATTTATTCGTCTCCTTGCAATCCGACCGGCTCGGTTTTCACACGAGAAGAACTTATTGAAATCGCTCAAGTCCTGCGACGCCATCCACATGTCTATGTTTTATCAGACGAGATTTATGAGCATATCAATTTCTTAGGCAAACACGAAAGTATCGCTCAATTCGACGACATCAGGGAGCGCGTCATCATCGTGAATGGAGTATCGAAAGGATATGCCATGACAGGATGGCGCATCGGATACATAGGTGCAACAAAGGAAATCGCCGCCGCTTGCGACAAGATGCAAGGACAATTCACATCAGCTGCCTCCTCCATAGCCCAGAAGGCAGCAGAAGCCGCATTGAGTCTCGACAACACGCCGACTCTTGAAATGCGTGACGCATTTCATCGTCGTCGCGACCTGGTGATCGGCCTGATGAAAGAAATACCTGGAATGAAGCTCAATGACCCTCAGGGGGCATTTTATGTATTCGCCGATATAGGATCGTATTTCGGAAAATCAGATGGGACTCAAACCATTCAAACAGCTACTGACCTGTGTATGTACCTACTTAATACGGCACCTGTGAGCGTAGTCACAGGAGAGGCCTTCGGAGACCCTAATTGCTTCCGTTTATCCTATGCCGCAGCCGATGAAAAGCTTAAGGAGGCAATACGTCGAATCAAAGAAGCGTTATCAAGACTTCATTGATCATAACATTTGATAGTATACCCGGTATTGAGCCGGCAATCCTATAATTTCGCTACATGTCATCGCCCAAGGGAACCTCACCTGTTGAGAATCTTTTCAAAAGATTCAACGGCATGAATGCGCTAGTGATCGGTGATGTCATGCTGGACGCTTACTTGTGGGGAAATGTAGAGCGGATTTCTCCCGAAGCACCAGTGCCGATCGTTTCGGTGACAAGAAAGGAAAACCGTCTCGGAGGCGCCGCCAATGTGGCTATAAATCTGCTGGCATTGGGTGCAACACCTCATCTTTGTACAGTAATCGGCAACGACTTGAACGGTCGTAATTTCATCGATCTCATGCATGAGATAGGCATGAGCCCTGATGGTATCGTACAAAGTCCGGACCGTCCGACCACCATGAAGACCCGTGTGATAGGCAACAATCATCAGATGTTAAGGGTCGATGAAGAATGGACAACTGATATCTCGACTACTGAAAGGAAATCGTTACTTGACCGCGTAAAAGGGCTGATTGAAAGCAAAAAAATCGACGTCATCATCTTTGAAGATTATGATAAAGGTGTCATATCGAAGAACCTGATAGAACAGATCGTGAAATTTTCAAAAGCGAAAAAAATACCAGTGACTGTCGATCCGAAGAAAAGGAATTTCAACCATTATAAAAATGTAACCTTATTCAAACCGAATCTTAAGGAGCTTCGTGAGGGAATGAAATTGGACCTTGAAAAAGGAAACATGGACGATATAACCACAGCCATTGACCGGTTATCCACACAGCTTCATACCGATTTCATCCTTCTTACCTTATCCGAAAAAGGCGTACTGATGCACGGAAAAAATCATAGACACCATCTGCCGGCTCACATACGCACCATCGCAGATGTCTCCGGTGCCGGTGATACGGTAATCAGTGTGGCCTCGCTTTGCTTAGCAGGCGGCGCCTCGCCTTCGCTCACAGCAGCGATAGCCAATCTGGCAGGCGGCTTGGTGTGCGAAAAAGTCGGTGTGGTACCTGTAGATAAAGCAGAACTGCTTCGTGAGGCAAAAAGATTAAAAGTGTGATCCGATGCAGGAGACGGTCACCCCTTACAAATCAGAATCCGGCAACAAGAAGCAGCAAGTTGCCAGGATGTTCGATAACATCGCAGGTCGATATGATTTCCTCAACCGTTTCCTTTCGTTCGGCATAGACCGCTATTGGAGGAAAGTGGCTGTCAACAGGTTGAAAGACCTTGATCCCCGTCTTATCCTGGATATTGCGACTGGAACTGCAGATCTTGCCATCGAATCGCTACGATTAAACCCCGAAAAAGTATTCGGAGTCGATATTTCTGTCGAGATGCTTGATTTGGGAAGAAAAAAAATCAAAAGCAGACGTCTGGACAATCGCATAGAGCTGCTTGAAGGCGATTCCGAAAAACTGATTTTTGAAGATGGGAAATTCGATGCTGTAATGGTTGCTTTCGGTGTACGTAACTTCGAAAATCTCGAAGCAGGTTTGAAGGAAATCCATCGTGTATTGCGACCAGGTGGCCGGGCAGTGATACTGGAATTTTCAAAACCATCCAATCGTTTTTTCAACGGACTTTATATTTTCTACAGCACGAAAATCGCCCCGCTTATCGGACGTGCAGTATCCGGCGATGCATCAGCTTATACTTACCTGCATGAATCCATCGCGGTTTTCCCTTCTGGAGAAGCCTTCAATGCCATCCTGAGTGATGTGGGATTTTCGGGAGCAAGCGCAAAACCACTTACTTTCGGTATAGTAACCGTTTATTGTGCGGATAAGAAATGATATCGGTTAACAGGCGACACTTGATGCTATTCGTTTCCCTGTTGATATCGGGGCCGTTCAATCACGTTACAGCGCAAGAGAGCAAAGTGCCGCAGAATCTTCCGAAGTACGATAAGCAGTGGATTCACTTCGGATTCGTGCTTGGCATCAATTCGGCATCTTTCCGTATGGTTGAATCTGGTGATTTCAAGTTACAGGACAGCGCATATTCAATCGTGCCGCAAAGCCAATCAGGCCTGAATCTTGGAATCCTTTCCAACCTTCACCTTGGTAACCATTTCGATCTGAGATTCATGCCCGGACTGTCGTTCGTGCAGCGTAAGCTGGATTACAGTTTCTACTACCCTTCCACATCCCAATCTCCGGTGCTGGTCAAAACCGTCGAATCGACCTACCTGGAACTTCCGTTGAATGTGAAATTCAAATCGAAAAGAATCGATAATTACAGGCTGTATGTCATTGCAGGTGGCCGCTACTCTGTGGATATGATTTCACAGGCAAAGGTGAAGGAGCGCGACCCTGACATCCTTAAGCTAAAGCGCAAAGATTACGGCTTAGAAATCGGAATGGGCGCGGACTTTTATATGCCCTATTTCAAATTTTCTCCTGAAATAAAAATGTTCAGCGGAATTCCCAATCTGTTAGTGGATGAGAATACCGTTTATGTCAATCCTCTTCAGTCACTCCGATCGAAAATATTTTTCATATCATTCTTTTTTGAATAGGAAAACATGATCCGACCGCTAGAACTTGTCTTTCTGCCCGAAGAAGCAGCTGACAAGACGGCCCAACTCGAGCAGGCTGCAAATTCGCTTAACGTTTCGACAGACCGTATCAGGCTTGAAATCCGCAAACGATCCATAGATGCTCGTGGTCGTAAAGTGAAAATACGCCTCTTCGTTGATGCATATGTAGATGAAGAGCCTCCATCGCCTCCCGATCTGCATAAACTGTTCCCCTACAAGAATAACTGCAATGACGCTGATTCAGTCGTGATTGTCGGATTCGGTCCTGCCGGAATGTTCGCGGCACTCCGCCTCATCGAGTTGGGAAAAAAACCCGTCATCATTGAGCGGGGAAAAGATATCAGGTCACGTCGGCGCGATCTTGCTCTACTTAACAGGGAGGGCATTGTGGACCCTGACTCCAATTACTGTTTCGGAGAAGGCGGTGCTGGGACATATTCGGACGGAAAACTCTATACACGTTCAGGTAAAAGAGGCGACATACAAAGAATACTATCCATATTTGTACGACATGGGGCGGATCCGTCCATCTTGATAGACGCCCATCCCCATATCGGCACCAACAAGCTGCCGGGAATTGTTCAGGCAATAAGAGAAACGATCCTCTCGTGTGGAGGAGAGGTGCATTTCAACACCAGAATGACCGGATTATTGGTCACTAATGGGAAAGTCAATGGTGTTATGACCCGAGAAAACGTAGAGGGCGCCGAGAAGGAAATAATTGCGGACAAGGTCATATTGGCTACCGGTCATTCGGCACGGGACATCTATGCACTTCTGGCAAAACAGGACATTTCGATACATTCAAAACCATTTGCACTCGGTGTACGAATTGAACATCCGCAGGAAATCATCGATCGGGTGCAATATCATTGTGACCGGCGCAGTCCGTTCCTACCTCCGGCATCCTACTCACTCACTACTCAGTCTGATGGCCGTGGCGTCTATTCATTCTGCATGTGTCCAGGCGGGATAATAGCTCCTGCATCTACATCACCGGGCGAATTGGTTGTGAATGGCTGGTCGCCTAGCAAAAGAAACAATCTTTTTGCCAACTCAGGCATGGTTGTAAGTGTGGATGAAAAGGATTTTGAACCATTCAAGAATACAGGGCCGCTATCGGGCATGAAATATCAGGAGGCTGTCGAGCGAAAATGCTTTGATGCAGGAGGAGGCAGACTTGTGGCACCGGCCCAGCGCATGATTGATTTCATCGAAAAAAAAACTTCTTCCGACTTACCGGATTGCTCTTATGTGCCTGGCATAAGGCCTTATGATTTGGACGGCGTTCTGCCTACAGTTGTAACGAAGGCTTTACGCGACGGGCTGAAGCAATTCGGTCAACGGATGCGCCCCTATCTTACCAATGAGGCTGTGCTCGTGGCTACTGAGTCAAGAACTTCATCCCCCGTACGGATACCGCGTGATAACGAAACCAAGCAGCACCCGGAGCTTACGGGACTCTTCCCATGTGGCGAGGGAGCAGGCTATGCAGGTGGCATCGTTTCTGCTGCAATGGACGGTGAGCGATGTGCAGAAGCATGTGCTCAATGAACTGAAAAACCTAAACCATTCATCATGTACAAATTGACTGTTTTTATGTTGCTTGTCGCAACCATAACAAGTGGACAAGACTTCAACTATCCAGTGACCCGTAAAACGGACCAGACGGATACTTATTTCGGCACTACAATAGCTGATCCTTACAGATGGCTGGAGGATGATCGTTCAGTGGAAACGGCAGAGTGGGTTAAGCAGGAAAATATCACCACTCAGGAATATCTGTCAAAGATCCCTTTCAGAAATCAGGTCAAGGAACGCATGACCAAACTTTGGAATTTCCCAAAATGGTCGGTGCCCTTCAAGGCAGGCGAGAAATATTTCGTTTACACGAACAACGGCCTTCAAAACCAATTCGTTCTTAATATACTTTCAGATCTCAAAGGAAAACCGAAGAGTTTTCTGGATCCAAATACTTTTTCAAAAGACGGCACTGTGAACATCAACAGCACTGCGGCATCAAAAGATGGAAAATATCTCGCGTATATGCTCTCCTCTGCCGGCAGCGATTGGAATGAGATTCTGATAAAAGAAGTTGCAACCGGAAAATCTTTGGCCGACACAGTTCGTTGGGTCAAATTTTCTGAAATCGCATGGCACGGAAACGGTTTCTACTACTCAAGATATGAGGCTCCTGATGCCTCCGATGTCCTGAAGGGAAAAAACGAATATCACAAAGTATTCTACCACACCTTAGGCCAGCCCGCAACATCGGATGAACTGGTGTTTGAAGACAAAGAGCACCCATTAAGAAACTTCTCTGCATCAGTAGTGGGCGAAGAACGGTTCCTGGTCATTTCCGGTTCGGAAGGAACCAGTGGAAACAATCTGATAGTCATGGATCTTAAGGCTGAAACGAAAAAATTCATTACCCTGATTGCTGAATTCGGTCATGACTATTCCGTATTGGACTGTGATTCAGCTGGGCTGCTGATTCTAACCAACAAGGATGCTTCGAATTACAAGGTGATAAGAATGAACCCTGGCGATACTGCCCGCGTTTTCACAGATATCATTTCAGAACGTAAAGAGGTCCTGCAGGAAGCTGTGAAGGGTCAAGGACTACTTGTTGCCAAATACCTGCAAGACGCCAAAAGTGTATTGAAGGTATTCAGCCTTGACGGAAAAGAAATGTATGATATCCCTCTTGAGACGATCGGAACAGTCGATCAACTTTCAATTGATGCCAAAGGAAACCAGCTTTTTTATTCACTTACCACATTCACGTCTCCAGCATCGATTTGGAAATATGATCTGAATACCCGGAAGCAGGATTCATACTTCCGTCCAGTGATGCCTTTCAATACGGATGATTTTGAAACAGAACAGGTTTTTTATGAAAGCTATGACGGCACAAGAATACCCATGTTCATCGTTCACAAAAAAGGCATGATACGCGACGGCCATCAACCCACCCTGCTTTTCGGGTACGGGGGGTTCAATATCTCCAAGACTCCTGAATTCAAGATCGAACGTCTGGTGTTTCTTGAGCAAGGAGGTGTCTTTGCAATGCCATGCATACGAGGTGGTGGTGAATACGGCGAGTCCTGGCATGAAGCCGGCACCAAGCTGAAAAAGCAGAACGTGTTCGATGACTTCATTTCCGCAGCCAACTATCTGATCAAGCAGAATTACACCGAACCGGCTCGCCTCGGTATCGGAGGCAGATCGAATGGCGGACTTCTGGTAGGTGCATGCATGACCCAACGCCCCGATCTTTTCAAGGTCGCTCTGCCTGCCGTCGGCGTACTCGACATGCTTCGATATCATACTTTCACGATCGGCTGGGCTTGGAAGGGAGATTATGGCTCCAGCGAGGATCCCGAACAATTCCGTTACCTGCTCGGTTATTCTCCTTTGCATAATGTGAAAAAAGGAGCCTCCTACCCCGCCACGTTGGTGACCACAGGTGATCATGACGACCGTGTTGTTCCTGCACATTCTTTCAAGTTCATTGCATCACTACAGGAAAAAAACGAAGGACCCAACCCTCAATTGATTCGCATCGATGTGAACGCAGGACATGCAGGGTCTACCGCATTAGGCTCCAGCAAACCTGTTTCAAAACAAATCGAAGAGCAGACTGATGTATACTCCTTTCTGATGTACAATCTAGGAATGGAATGGTATGGTATGATCAAGCGGTGACCGCTGAACCGTACATCTGCAACTTGAGTTCTTTGATGGCCTCATTCTCAAGGTACTCATCATAGGTCATCCGTTTATCGATTACACCCACAGGCGTCAGTTCGATAATCCTGTTGGCCACCGACTCAGCGAATGCGTGATCATGCGTGGCGAAAAGTGCCACATGCTTCCAGTCCTTGAGAGCATTATTGAATGCAGTGATCGATTCGAGGTCAAGGTGATTGGTGGGCTCATCCAACAACAGGCAGTTTGCATTGGTGAGCATCATACGGGATATCATACATCGTACCTTTTCGCCACCGGACAAGACATTCGATTTCTTCAAGGTTTCCTCACCTGAGAACAGCATCTTACCTAAAAACCCACGAACGTAGGTTTCGTCCTTATCCTTGGAGTATTGACGTAGCCAGTCGATCAGATTCAGATCTTCGGTGAAATAAGCAGCATTATCATTCGGAAGATAAGAACGGCTGATGGTGGTGCCCCACTTGAATTCACCTGCATCAGGCTTTTCAAGGTCCATAAGAATCTGGAAAAAGGAAGTTATAGCAGTATGGTCGCTTGAAAGGATGGCAACTTTGTCACCCTTGTTAAGTGTGAAAGTGACATCAGAAAACAGCGACGCGCCGTCAGAATTTTTCTTGGAGAGATTTTCGACAGAAAGGATCTGATCACCGCAATCCCTCTCTGCCTTGAAAATGATACCAGGATATTTGCGGTTGGATGGCTGAATGTCGTCGATGACCAATTTCTCAAGTAGTTTCTTACGGCTGGTGGCCTGGCGGGATTTGGAAGCATTGGCAGAAAAACGTTCGATGAACTCCTGCAGTTCTTTACGTTTATCCTCGACCTTCTTGTTCTGATCGGAGCGCTGGCGGAGAGCAAGCTGACTGGATTCGTACCAGAAGGTATAGTTACCAGTGAATAAATTGATTTTTCCGAAATCGATATCGGCAACGTGCGTACAGACCGAATCAAGGAAGTGCCGGTCGTGAGATACTACAATCACAGTGTTCTGGAAATCCGCTAAAAAATCTTCCAACCATGTGATGGTTTCCACATCAAGGTCGTTTGTCGGCTCGTCCAGAA
>JBJSZR010000504.1:0-2269 GCA_046090385.1 Bacteroidota bacterium | reverse complement strand
CATCGTAGAGGAAATCGCCAAAGAATACGAAGGCAAGGCTGTTGTAGGCAAGGTGAATGTGGACCATAACCCCAATATTTCCACGAACTTCGGTATCCGCAATATTCCAACCTTGTTATTCTTCAAGAATGGACAGGTGGTGGATAAGCAAGTTGGCGCAGTGCCTAAAAAGGTCCTGGCAGAAAAGCTGGACACTCAAATGTCCTGATGCTGAAAACCGTTTATAAGAGCGCCGACAACTACGGCGCTTTTTTTATCACTTTTTAGGATATTTGATACTTATGCCGATCGAGCAACAGCAGGTCCAGCAATTCGGGCATCTTGAATTACTGGCAAAACAGGTAGTAGAGGGGTTCATAACCGGCCTTCATAAAAGTCCGTTTCATGGATTCTCTGTTGAGTTTGCCGAGCACCGCCTTTACAACACGGGTGAACCGACCCGCCATATAGATTGGAGATTGTTCGGTCGCACCGATAAGTTGTTCGTCAAAAGGTATGAGGAAGAGACCAATCTGCGCTGTCAGTTGGTGATCGACGACTCCTCGTCCATGCACTTTCCTGAATTCCGGAAGGGTGGACCTATGAACAAGGCATCCTTTGCGGTTCATTGCGCCGCTGCCTTGACGTATCTGTTGCGGATGCAACGGGATGCAGTCGGTCTCAGCGTTTTTTCAGACAAGATCCAGCTGCACACTCCTGCGCGATCCAATTCCATGCATCACAAGATGCTTTTTTCTGAAATGGAAAAACTGATGGATGGCAAGGTGAATTTAACCGGCAAACAGACAGTCGCCGCACAGGCATTGCATGAGATCGCTGAAACCACTCATAAGCGTTCGCTCGTCATCATATTCAGTGATATGATGGATTCCGCTGGAAGTGCGGAGGAATTGTTTTCCGCATTACAACACCTTCGCCACCGTAAGCATGAAGTGGTGCTTTTTCACGTCGTGGATAAACGATTGGAGGAAGATTTCCAGTTCCAGGATCGTCCATATCAATTCGTAGACATAGAAACGGGTGAAGAGGTGAAAGTGCACGCCAATGAAATCAGGGATTCGTACATCAACGCTATGGCCGATTTCAAACGTGAATTGAAACTACGGTGTGCGCAATACCGGGTTGAGTTCGTGGAAGCGGATGTGAACGCTGGCTATCAACAGGTGTTGTTACCTTATCTGCTCAAGCGGGAGAGGATGGGGTAATTGTCGGTTTGCGGTCCGCAGTTTTTCTTTATCCTATGCCAGCCGCCGACTACCACCCGCTCACGCAGTCTCGCTCTTTACCACCCTGACACCTGCTTCGCTGATGGCCTTGTATCCGCCGGCGATTTCAGTGAAAGCATGAATGCCACGTGACTTCAATATACTTGCGGCGATCATGCTTCGGTATCCGCCCTGGCAATGCAAGTAAAAGTGACCGCCGTTTCCGGCACGGCTCCACCATTCACTGATGTTGTCCAAAGGCAGGTTTTCAGCAGCTTCCAAATGTCCGTTTACAAACTCATTTTCCTTTCGAACATCGATTACGTGTCCGCCTTTCCTGAAACGTTCAGCGAAATCAGTCGCAGTGATACGTTCGATGGTGTCGATTTCTTTTCCTGCCAATTGCCATGCATTGATGCCTCCGCCCAAGTGGCCGATGACATTATCGAAACCGACTCGAGCAAGGCGGATGACCGATTCTTCCTCCTTGCCGGGGTCGGTGACAAGTAAGATCGGTTGTTTCACATCTGCAATCAATGCGCCTACCCATGGTGCAAACTGGCCATCCAGTCCGATGTTGACGGATCTTGGAATAAAACCTTTGCAGAAATCAGCTGCTGACCTGGTGTCCAGGATCAAGGCATCTGTCGCATCCGCAACAGTTTCGAAATCCTGTGCACTCATGGCTCTCATGCCATTTACAACGATGTCATCTATGGAATCGTAGCCTTTTTTGTTCATGGCCACATTTAAGGGGAAGTAGGCTGGGGGAGGAGTGAGGCCTTCCGTGACAGCATCGATGAATGCGTTCCGGTTCGGCTGGTTGAGTGCGTAATTCGACTTTTTCTGATTGCCCAACGTGTCAACGGTTTCTTTTGACATGTTTTTTCCGCAAGCACTTCCGGCGCCGTGAGCAGGGAACACCGTGACGCTGTCAGGTAGCGGTAGTAACTTATTATAGAGCGAATCATAAAGTAGTCCTGCAAGATCCTCTTGTGTCATACTGGCTGCTTTTTGAGCAAGGTCCGGACGGCCTACGTCTCCAAGGAACAGCGTATCGCCGG
>JBJSZR010000503.1:0-3884 GCA_046090385.1 Bacteroidota bacterium | reverse complement strand
GGTATCCGTCCATCGGTGAAGGGAAGACGACCCTTGCTAGGAAAGCATCCTGATTCACCCCATTGCTACATTTTCAACGGCTTGGGAAGCAAAGGCGGATCGATGGCACCTTGGCTTTCGGAACGCATGGTTGAATTCCTTGAAACAGGAAACAGATTGCCTGAGGAGTCAGATATTTCCCGGTTCCTCTGACAGTTCACTCAATTTCCAATTCGTAGACCTTACCCTCCAGATCTTTTTCAGGGAAAGGAATGTACTCTTGTCGAAAAGGTATCGGGGCCCACCATTGAGACGGATGAAAATCCTGAGAAACCACCATAGTCATTTGGTTATCCGGGATGTTCGTAACCTGATCGTTCATGTATGCAACTACCCGCAGGCTGTCCTTAGAAGGCCCGATGCGCCATATTATTTCAGATGGCTTCCACTCAATCTGGAAAAAATAAGAATCCCTACTGTAAATATCGTCGTGATTGACAGGGAACCTGTCTGATAGCGCCTGATAGTAGAACTGCCAACGGAAAGGCTTGAACGTCTGTCGTCCAAAATTCACGGAACAAAATCCTTTAGAATACGAAACCGGATCCTGGTCAGCCATGTCCCAATTACTGGCAGAGATTATCAAATCCCTGTTTGCTCGTCCATTATCGGCAGGACCATTACCTCCGAAATACTCCGAGCGCGGCCAGTATCTGGAAGTCTTCACAAGTTCCAAATCGATTTCGGAATAATACGTAGTACGATTTCTTGATGCATCTGGTTGGTACTTGCCTTTTTCAGTGTAACCTGACCTCGAAGCACGACGCAGATTCCATTCCTGTTTATCCTGAAACACCAACCAGAATGCATTGACAACACCGGTCCATACATTGTACGTATTCAATTGCCTGGGAAATCCTATTCTGGCTGTGTATTTTCCGTAAGTGAAGCCTATTCTCGATCGTATGCCTGAATTCTCCTTGTTATAATCGTTTGTGTCTTTGGCTCCGGGATTTACTATGCGGATGCTTGAATCGGCAGCATCAAAACGAACAGTTTTGCATGGACAATCAGAACTGCTTACACGACAGTTGACCATTCGATTGGGAGGATAACTTTTTTCAGCTTTGATGTAATCCGAATCCGTAAAGGCATCACCCAACACATCCTTTATCAATGGAATCGACTTGAAAGAAGAAAGTCTGTTTTCAACAGTGAAAAACTGTTCAATCTGGGCATTTTCAAAAAGATTCTCTGTTTCACCGCATATTTCGCTCATGAATGATGCATTCACGGATTCACGTTGCTCTGCTTTGTTGATGAAGATACCTTTTGAAAAATCGATCCTCGATTTGAGGCGGATGAAATCGTTCGCTAAAAGACATTTCACCTGAGGAATACTGGTGCCGGGTCCAGAAAGGAAGTATTTGAACGGATTTACATAGTCACTGTTAGACTTCTGGGTGATGTCCAACAAGGATGGAGGCATCATTGTAATCGCAGATGAATCACAAACGACCAGCAACAAGGAATAGCTTCCCATTCTTGGATTTCGTTTCCAACGGTGATTGACGGAACCATGATCACGGTCGTATGAGATCGCATAGATGGCATCTAATTCCAATTGGCGCTCAAGTGACAGCCCGTTTCGCAGGGCTTTAGACTCCACATCTTTCAACCATCTGATATCACTTCTTATGACATTTGTTTTTGCGGACACCTCAGCACTATCGATACGATAGTCGGACATTGGAGCACCGAAATAACGTTGTTCATTGCGAGGGTTACCGACTATCCTGAAGCGGTCAGTCACAAGCTCCGTTCCGGGTTCGATCCGATGGAATCCATCATCCACTTCTCCCCATGTTCCATAGAAATCATGTTCTGAGGCTTTTGAATATTTAGGATCGCCCTTCGAACCTGAACGGTAGGAATCATTGATATAAAAAACCTTATAGTAAAGAGTATTACCGAAAGTGGAATCAACGCGGAAGCTAAAGGAAAAATAGCCATCCTTCATCTGACTTGCGGCAGGTACAACGATCCCGTTCATGACGGCATCGTCAAGCTCCACAGTAAATGACTTGGATGAAGCAGAATCTAAAGCTATTACAGGAACAAACCCGCTCAATGCGAAATCCGATTCCATAGCGATGGAGATGCGATCATAAAAGCAAAAAATAAAGAGAAGCGGTAATAAGAACTTTACTGCTTTTCTGCGGCTAAAAGACCGTTCAATTACAGCAGACATTTGTATCAATAAGATCCGGAACGTTTACGAATCAACCACTCTCCACCCAAAAACAACAGCAACAGGAAGAAGAACCATTTCAATTCGACGAGGTCTTTCATGCTTATCCTGGAGTAGGATATGGATTTGACGTTCTCATCTGCCAAGAGCAACTCCGTCAACCGATCAATCTGTGCTGGCAAAACCGATGACCCACCCGTCTTATCCGACCACATGGAAAGCAGCGCATGATCTGCAACCGTTTCAGCCTGCTCAGCTCTTACTTCGGCAACAGAAAATTCACCAGCAACACGTTCCTTTCGGTCGCCGATTGAAGTAGTGGCCACATACTTATATACTCCAGGAAGAAGAAAACCGGCCTCCAATAGATAGGCCCTTTCTGTTCTGGAAAAAACAAAGGGGAACTTCTTTCCATCCTTATCAAAAAGATCAAAACTCACATCAGGTGTATTGACGAGTTCGAAATTATCATTGTACAGTTCAGCATCCACAACGACTGGTTCATTCTCGTTGAAACTGTTTTTCACACGAACGCGGAACCTGCTTCGGTCATCTTTGACGGAGAGGAATTGAACTGATTTCAGCAGCAATTCCCGGCTGGAGGTCGCTTCTCCGAATTCCGCATTCTCCATAAGGGGCCAACGCCAAAAACCCTCACCACAGAGAAAACCGGTCTTAAGCTTGTTATCATGGAGAAAAGCCAGCAATGGCTCCTGACTGGTGACTGAACCGATTTTCTGGTAAAGTAAAACAGCTCCTTGACCGGAGAGTTTGTAATCGCCGAAAGGCGACTGCAGAGGCGGAAATTTCACAAGGTGATCGGGTAATTTTGGATCAAGGTTGAAAAGAGAAAAAACAGGCGCCAATGATGGAGTCACGACATTGGTTTTGCCCGGATTTACTGTTTGGAGTGTGAGGCCAAGATTCAATTTCGTCAAACCCACCGGATCAGTCTGTGCGCCAAGAACAAGCAGCAACGGAATAGAACCGGACTTAATCATGTTGAAAAAACCCTCAAGCTGATGATCTTGTGAAGGAAGCGAATGTAGGATAATGAGTTGCTTGTCGCCAGGCTTCCCGTCGAAATCTGCAGCCAGACGTACGTCCACTTCATAATTTCCGGTGCTTTCTAAAACATCTTTCATAGCGCCAAGGTCAGGATGAGGAGCATTTCCGAGTATCAATATTTTCTCCCTTGATGATTTCACTTCAATGAAGACATCGCGCAGGTTGTTCAGTTCCGATATCTCTCCAGCAACAGTACTGACTGACACCTTCAGTCTCATGACCCCTTGTTTTTTGGCATCGAGAACGACGGGGACTTTGGTGCGATATCGACTTCCTCCGACGGTCAGGGTGCGTGAAACAAGCGTGGTCGAATCATCTTTCACGGTAAGTTGCAGCGAACTGCCCGAGCATTGGCGAGCATCCACAACCACTTCCAAAGGAAAAGAATTACCGAGGTAAACCACTTTATTGTGATTCACTGAGGCGATGAGGACATCTTTGCGCACGACCGTGTCGCCGAGCATGACTGTATGTACAGGAGCTTTGAAAGCAAGTGGGGTATATATCGGATTTCCTCCCTTGTTATAGATACCGTCCGTTGAAACAATCACTGCGCCGACATTCCTGTTCACATACCTCGCATTCA
>JBJSZR010000502.1:0-5481 GCA_046090385.1 Bacteroidota bacterium | reverse complement strand
ATCGGGGTGAAGGAACCCGTACTTATACCGCGTACAGCAGAAACCATATTCTTGAGGTGGCGGGAAAAGCCCCTCTTCAATGTTCGTCGGCACCGGCATTCAGGGGCGACGGCACGCTGTATAATCCGGAGGATATGCTTTTATATTCCGTCGCATCGTGTCACATGTTGTGGTTTCTGCATTGTTGTGCTGATGCAGGCGTCATTGTAACGGGTTACACTGATCGACCAAGTGGCATATTGAAAATCGACGAGCATGGAATCGGACGATTTACCGGGCTGGTGCTTCATCCGGAAGTGACTTTAGCAAACGCAGAGGATAACATACAGTTATCAATGTTGCACGCGGAGGCGCACAAGCACTGTTTCATTGCAAACACGTTGAACTGCCCTGTCGTGATCGAACACTGACCGGCGCCCGATTTCAAATTCCCCACTTGCTTCTTTTTTCAAATAAACCATTGATTTTTCGGTTGCTATAGTACAAAATCTCCCTTTCGGCAGGGATATTTAAGGGAACACCCTTAGACGCCAGGTAACCCCGATTTAAAAAGTTCGTTGCAATGGAGCCGATATTCCATTCACCGACATGAGATTGAAGTACTTGTTAGTGCTTTTCTGTACCAGTACGATCATTGTCGCCGTTTTCCCGGTCACATTCTCTCATGAGAAGACCATGGAGAATACGATAAGGGTTGAAGAGAAAGGCATCGTTGAAAATCCGAGCAACATCGACACCGCGTCCCGTCCATTGGATGCACTTACGCGCGATGCCCAAGGGCTTGTCATCTATCTGACGTTCGATGATGGTCCACACCACACCACGCCCGGAGTCGTTGCTCTTTTGAGAAGAAAAAACGCAAAGGCCAGTTTTTTCATAATAGGATCCCAGCGCGATCGAGTGCCGGCATTCGATTCCATCTATCGTGCAATGGTGGATGACACACTGTTCCGATTTTATAATCACAGTTACTCGCATGCGATTTCAGGCGGAAGACTGCCTCGCTATTATTCCAGACCTGATTCGGTTTATGCGGATATCGAGAAAAATAGGAAGTACATACCCGAAAGCGCCAGACATATCCGCTTTCCTGGAAAAAACACCTGGCATACGTCTCATCGTACGCGCATGGATTATTTCACCGCACCGGTTATACAAAGAATGACAGAGCACGGAAACACCGATCGTGTCATCGGCTGGGATGTTTCATGGAAGGACACCAAAGGAAAGCGTGCAGTGGATGCATTGATAAATGATATTTTGCGAACCACCAAGCGACATCGCACATTCAACAATCACGTGGTGGTGTTGTGCCATGATTATCAGTTCAGACGAAAAGAATCGCTGGACGATTTGGCTTACATGATTGATGTTTTAAGAAACGAGCATGGTTGTATGCTCGCTTGGGCGGAGGAGTATCCGTGGTAGTCCCCACTCACCTCACCAACGTCACCTTCCCGGAATAGTCGAAAGGTGTTTCGTGGATATCGCGGAACCGGATCCGATAAACATATACGTCGGCCTGACATTCACGGTTTTTATACTTGCCGTCCCAGCCATTTTCTGCGCGGTCTGTCGAGTAAATCAATAATCCCCAACGGTCGAAAATGTCCATTTTGAAATCGGAGAACCCGATTCCTTGAATGGAGAAAAATTCGTTTTTCTCATCGCCATTCGGGGAAAAGGCTGACGGGATATATACCGTCGTTTCGTTATCGACAATGATCACCTTTGTGATGGTGTCAACACACCCATTACTGCTGGTCACGATCAATTCTATCGTATAGGTTCCGGCGGTAGCGTAAGTATGATTCGGCGATTGAAGATTCGAAGTAGTGCTGTCGCCGAAACTCCACCTCCAACTAACAGCGCCGGCCGACTGATCAATCAGTGTTACACCGGCATTGAATTCGGAAAGCCGTTCAGGATTCGGACGAAAATCGGCGACCGGCTCGGAATAAACTTCTATGTATTGACCATAAATCGTATCATCACTACACCCCGTTGTCGAAACCGTTGTGAGCGACACATCATAACGACCCGGGGAACCGAAAACCATAGTAGGATTCTGAGCAGCATAGGACGTGCCATTACTCACCGACCAATACCACGACTGCAATGTGCCGGATCCTACCAGGGAGTTGTCTTGGAAATTGACCGTAAGTGGAGGACAACCCGCTAAACGGTCGGCTGTGAACAGTGGTTCGGGAAGTTCATAAACTGTCGCAGTAACCGTCGTGCTGTCCAGGCATCCTTGGTCAGATCCCACCAAAATTGCTACTTGATAAACACCAACTGATCCGTAGGTGTGGATCGGGTTGGATAACGCTGATGTCGTTCCGTCACCGAAAGACCATGCGTAGGAAACGATGCCCCCGCTGGATATCGAGGAGTTGTCGGTGAATGATACCGGTTGCCCCTCGCATGCGTTGGTCGCTTGCGCTGTTGCTACGGGTAACGGATGAACATTCACACTTACAGATTGAGTATCACTACATCCGCTTGCATCGGCACCGATCACCGTGTAATTCGTGGTTTGCGTCGGAGACGCAGTCAGCGTTGAACCGTTGCTGCCATCAGGCCATGTAACCGAATTCGCGCCAACAGCAGTCAATACAACCGATTCGCCGTCGCAAATTCCAAGAGCAGATGATATTAGCGAAAATGTAAAAGGTGATGGTTGGGTAACGCTAACGCTGGATGTTCCCGTACAGCCATTCGCATCGGTAGCAACTACCGAATAAACTCCTGCGACCACTTGATTGACGGTTGATCCGTTCAAGTTGCCTGGAGACCATAGGTAAGTGACCGGCGCCAAGCCACCACTCAAGGATGCAGTCACCGACCCGTCACTACCTCCGAAACAACTTGTAGATGTCGAATTCGTATTTACAGTCAAAACGGGAAGTGCGTTGATATTGAAAGATGCGCTGGCAGTACAGCCACGAGAATCGGTGATTGTACAGGAATAATTTCCTGCTGCCAGGCCAGAGATTTGTGCGCTTGTTCCCGCTGATGGTTGCCATGAGTAGGTGTAGGGGGTTGTACCGCCCGCTGGCGATACCGAGATACTACCCGTCTGAACACCCAAGCAGGTGGGCTGGGTTGTGTTGCCCGTTAAAGAAACTGCTGTCGGCTGATTGACCGTCACGGAAGATGATGAAGTACAGCCAGCGTTGTCCGTAACAGTACAAATATAGGTACCAGCCGAAAGTCCGGTAGCAGTCGAATTGGTTTGAGGAGGCAACGTGTTCCACGAATAGGAGTAGGGCGCCGTTCCGGCAGTTGCAGTTACGGTTGCAGTTGCATCACTTCCCCCGAAACAAGACACGCTTGTGGATGATGCAGAAGAGTTCAGGGGTGTCGGAACATTCAGTGTCACACTCACGGAAGCCGAACATCCGTTGGAGTCTGTAACTACACATGAAAAATTTCCTGCAGATAAATTCGAAGCAGTTGAACCACTACTTACTCCTGGAATCCATGCGTAGGTATAGGGCGCAGTGCCTCCGGAAGGACTAATTGAAATACTCCCGGAAGCAGGTGAGGAGCAAGAGGGTTGTTGAATGACGGGAGCCCCGGGAAGCAATTGAGGGGGATTCGTAATGTTTACATTCAGCTGATTCGTACAGCCGCCCGCGTCAGTGACTGTGACCGTATAATTACCAGGAGAAAGATTGGAAACATTGGCCGTAGTTGTACCATTCGACCACAAGTACGAGTAAGGCGGTTGTCCTGTTTGAACCGATGCCGAAGCAGCACCATCATTACCATTGAAGCAGCTGACTTGTTGAGTTACGGATGCAGTAGATTGAAGGGCATTCGAAGAGGAAACAGTGACATTGTCGGTGACCACGATCTGTGTGCCATTGCAAGCGCTGTAAGTGGCTTGGGCCGTATAAGTGGTTGTGGTGGCGGGACATACTTGGGTTGTCAAATTCGTACTGATTACGGTATTTCCTTGCATCCACTGAAAAGACACGATGCTTGGCCCACTCGGTAAAAAACGATATGCTCGATTACTTGCGTTCCAAACCGCATTGTTTCCTCCCGGAATCGTGAACGCCAAAGAACCGTTTGCATTCTGAATACCTCCGATGGCAAGTCCGTTATTCCAACCGGTGCAATAGGGTTTGTTCTGGATATATATATCAATGGCATTGGTCGTTTCGTACAGTACGATTTGTGATGTTGAAAAAAGCGGACTCCCGCAGAAGCCGGTGCTGATACTGTTCGGGTCTCCGTAGTAGGGTATGTTCGTAAAAGAAACGATCAGTTTTCTGCATGGCGCTGTTCCGCTTAGCGAATAGTAGATATCACCAAGATTCGTAGGATCTATGTCCTGATAGATACCCATGATGGAGTTCGTGGGCAGGTTGCCATCAGGAATACCGGTTGACATGGTCAGATCCCAGGGACAGAATCCGCCTGCATTAGAAAGATCGAATGATATGATTCCATTTGAACCGATCACCACACGGTTATAATTCACGCCGAAAAAACAGAAATCGAAAGGGAGCGCGATACTGCTCGACCAGGTATCGTCGATATTTACAAGGATAGGAGTGCCGGCAGTGAAGCTGTTAGGTGAATAAGCAATGGTCTGTACGGTATAGGTGGAAGTTTGTCCGGTATTGAAGAAGAGAGCATTAAGGTTTACACAGGTCGTTGAACAATTCACGGCAGCGTCCGGACCAGCAGTGACGAACGGGCAACCAACTTGCGCCATTGTGCGGAACGGCAACAGATCGAGTAGCAATACTATTGCTGAAAAAGTGAATACCGATTTCATCTTAGAATTTTTTTCAGACATCATTCTTTATTGAAAATTTGGAATCCATTCAGACGAAATATACCAAGAAAGATAAGTAGAACTGTTTTAGCCAGAAGGATATTTGAACATTTTATCTGGTTGCACAGTATTGAATCAGATTTATCATAGCTTTAGAAGATCAATATCCTAAGTACTGAAAACCTTGTTTTCAGCCCAACGAGTTTTTAGATTTATTCGGTTTTGAGGGGAATTCCGGTATCATTCTTGGAGCCTGGCCCCAATTCCCATGTCTTCTTGTTTTATAAAAAAAACAGATCGTGAAAAAAACAGTACTGAATCATTCCGTATAAATTCGATATTTGATATCTAATAATATTAATGTTCCTGAATAATTCCGCCATGAAAAACCTACAAGACGTTGGTCTTCTTCTATTAAGAGTTTGTGTTTCCTTGTTTATGATGACACACGGATGGGGTAAAATCGAAAAATTGATGGCGGGAGGCGAAATGGAGTTTTTCGATTTTCTGGGGATGGGGCCGACCATTACACTGGTGTTGACGATCATGGGCGAATTCATTGCGCCACTGTTCATACTGATCGGATTCAAAACCCGTTGGGCGGCCACAGTAGCGGCTTTCACCATGGGCGTGGCCGCGTTCCATGTCCATTCTGGAGACCCGTTCGGCGACCGTGAAGCATCGATGAT
>JBJSZR010000501.1:0-4136 GCA_046090385.1 Bacteroidota bacterium | reverse complement strand
CAGAGGGCCCCGCTGTAGTTCCTACTGCAGTAGCTTCCAGATTACCCGCCACTTTGGTCCACGAAGCACCTGCATCATTGGATGAAAAAATGCTGTAAACCCGATAATTGGAAAATGAAACAAGCAGATGATCGCCGTTGTTGGGATCCACGGCTATGCAACTTACTGATGCAGTTGAAGGGAATACCAGTGTTCCAGTTATATCCGTGACGGTTGGCGACTGCGTGTCAGCATTGTCAGCCCTGAAAACCCGCTTAGTGCCATAACCGTAATACACACGATTCGCCGGAGTCTTGCAGGCTGCAACAGCCGTGATTTTCGCTCCTGCCACAGAATCAGGCAACATGGCCCAACCTGTGGAAATAGTATCCCATTGACCGGAAAGAGGAATGACATCAAGGCTGTCGTTGCGCCACAGCCGACTACCGGCTGCCAGATACATCCTGTTCTGATTATTGGGATCGAGTGTGAATGGAGCAATGAACTGATAATTGGTAGCTCCGATCGGATCTATACGGCGGAATGCTATCACATTGCCGGAAGAATCGATCTGCATCTTGGCGACTCTTCCCTCCTGTCGTGAAGTATAAATGACCTGATGTCCGTCTTCCATAGCGCAATATCCACCGTCACCGAAGCCCGGCTGTGTCCATGGTGAAGTCAGGTTGCTGTTACTGGTGAACCAAGTGCCGTTATCCTGAGTCCCGCCCATCACCTCGGTACCTGTTGAAGCATGATCGACTGCACACGTGTAAAACTGTGAAGTAAGATATCCTTCGCCGATTGAATTCCAGGTCACAAAACTATCGCGCACATTGTCCGTTCGATACAAACCACCGTCACATGCCTGTAACATTTTGTCAGGGTTCGAAGGATAGAAATACAACTGATGCTGGTCTGAATGATTGTTGGGATAATTGACATAAAAAGGAATAGTAGATGTAGGTTCATACCCGCCGATGACGGTGATGTTCGAGTCAGTGGTGAATCCATCGGTTGACCTGTAGAGATTCGTAGCGCCGATGATGACGGTATTGGGATCAGACGGATGCACTTTCACTACCAGGTTATATCCTCCTTGTGCATTGAAGTTGCCTAATTGCAATGTGCTGTCTTGCGGAATCTGTGCTGACAAATCAGTCCATTGTCCTCCTATGCCAGTACCGTTTCCGCTTACATAGTTGTATTTCAAAAGACTGTTCCACTCTTCTTCACCCTTGTAGTTGGTGCTTCGCTTTCCTCGACCGGGAGTTTGGCCAAGGAAATAAACTTCGTTTTCATTCGATGGATTTATTCCTATCACCAAACGCTCAAAGGCGGAAGTATCCATTGAGAATGGTGTGATATCGACCCACCCAGTATTGCGATCTTTTCGCCAGATTCCACCGGATGGTCCATCGTTACTCAACGTCGCATAAAGAACTCCCTGGGAGGTGACGGCTATATCGGTGAAGTAAGATGCACTGCCGGAAGTGGTACCCAGATCGATTACCCAGGAGTTGCCACCATTAGGACTTCGCATGATAGCGCCGTAGGTTGCGGCATAAATAACTGTCAATACGGTATCAGCAGGATCAACCACTACGCGCCATTCGAGATCCCAGATATTATCGAATGTGTGCGGGGTATTTGTCGCAGTACTGCTGATCACACTCCATGTGTTTCCGCCGTCTGTAGACTTATAAAGGCCGTTGCCAAGGTAATATGCACCTGCACCACTCGCCGAGGCTCCATAGCCTTCACCAGTAGTGTAGTACCATTCATTGGTATGCCCTGGTCTCTTATCCTGAAAAATATCGGTGATAGCCGGATTCTGATTACGGGGCGATACACGGGTCCACGAAGCACCGCCATTGGAAGACCGCCACATGCCACCATTCACAGATCCTGCAAGGATGATGTTCTCATTATTCACATCAAGAGCGACTGCACGAGTACGGCCACCAAAGTTCCAGGGACCACGGGCATCGATTGGAGAAATATTCCTTGATACAGATGTTGGGCTTATAAACCGTGGCAGGCTGTTTGCGAATTCCAATTCCTCCTGTCTGATCCCGCGCGGAATAATTCCGGTAGCTGGATCTATCAACCGTTCCTGTTCCCAACGGATTCGAAGTTCGGCATCGTCTTCATGAGGCATCGGCATCCTGTTGCTCTGTGCAAGCAGATTGGTTACAAAAAACAAGGGCAGTATCAATCGTATCATGACTGAAATATAGGAAAGTTCCCTTGCAGAAAAACGCATGAAAAAAAGGCCGGCTCCCTTAAAAGAAGCCGGCCTTTTCAGCGCCTGATATTCAACGGGTGACTCGATATACTGCCCGACTATCACCCGATTTCACTTCTACTGAATAGATCCCCTTAGGCCAGGAATTGGTATCGATCCTGATTTCATGACCGACCATTTCATGTTGGAAAACCGATCTGCCGGCTATGTCGGAGACAGTTACAGAGGCGCTACTGACTGTTGCTGAGCGAATGAACAGATGGTCCGTAGCGGGATTCGGATACACCGAAAAACCTTGCAGTTGCAATCCTTCATTGATACCGACAGTGACGATATTGCAGGCAGAGGTATCAGAACATATGCCATTGCTTACCACCACTGCATAATCACTACTCACCGAAGGCGTGAAAGACTGGGAATTGGCCCCGGGAACAGGCTGATTGCCGTTCTGACAATCGATCCACTGATAGTTCAAACCAGGTGCCAACGCTGTCAACGTTTCATCTACCGCAATTACGGTGGTGTTAAGGGTAATATCTGTCAAAGTAAGACGTACCGTAGAATCGCATCCAAGAGCTGTGGGAAATGATTCCGTGTAGACTCCTGGGGCTGTGAGTATTTGCGTTCCGAAAGTATAGGATCCACCTGAGCAATAAGTATCAGCAATATCGGTTACGGTAGATACTCCTGTAACGAAATTGGACGTCGGACCGCTCAAGGCGAAATTCAAAAGGTTGCCATCTATACTGCCTGTCTGATCGTACAACACAGACTGATTCACGTTGATCCCGCCCGCAGTACCCTGATTGCACTTATAGTAATTCAAGAGGCCGATTGCCCCATTCGGGACACCACTTCGCATATAACACATTATTTCTGCGGGATTGAGTGCACGGTTCCACAACGATATCTCATCAATCGATCCCTTCAGGTAGAAATTAGTGAAATTGAACAGCATTCCTCCGATGTAAAGATCCTCTGTAGTGGTATTGATGGTTCCGTTCGCAATGACCGTATTTAGCTGTACGCCGTTTTTGAAAAGTGTCAGCTCCGATCCGTTATAGCGCAAAGCGTAGTGTTGCCATACACCGATCTGCAGCGTATTGTCAACGATATCGAAATTGACCCCAGATGAATTCCGGAAACGCGCTTCTACAGCATTGGTGCCGAAATGTACCATATAGAAGTCAGCATTGGAGTTGTTCCTGATGCCTGCAAAACCATCGTAATCCAATGGCGAAACAGTGATGTTGGTATTCATCGGTTTGACCCAGCACATCAGTGTGATCTGATTACTTCCTGCAATTCCCGCCGAAGCGGCCGGTACGATTACATTATCATCGATGTTATCGTAATCGAGTGCGTTCTCAGACTGGGCTTTTGTGGCAAAAGGCAGGAAAAAGACCATTGCCAGGAGAATGGATAGTAGATTTCTTTTCATGGTGTTGGTTATGAGTATCCAAATGTAAAAACAAATCGGGCAAGGTAAAAGCCTTGCCCGATCGGAATGATGATTCTAACTCGAATGGGTTATTCGACCACCAGTTTCCCGGTACGGAGAGGGTTTCCTTTTTCCGATGTCATCGTGAAAAAGAATACGCCACTTCCTATAGTCCGCAAATCGAGAGACTGATCGTGAGATATATCAAAGCGCTCGTACAGCAATCGACCGGTTGCGTCGGTTACGCGAAGGACCATTTTCTCACCCTCCGCTCCATAAACTCTCACTATGCCTTTGGAAGGATTGGGGACAAGGTTCACATAAGGACCGACAGTGATATTCGAAATGCCTGTAGGAGCGGTTACCGTGATGGTCTGATAAAGGGTATCTGAGAAACAACCTTCATCAGAAAGTGCTACAAGCATGACGTTGTACGTTCCGGGCTGAGCGTAGTAGTGAAGTGTGTCG
>JBJSZR010000500.1:0-2245 GCA_046090385.1 Bacteroidota bacterium | reverse complement strand
TGGTAATTATGTTTCAGGTCTTTTTTCCGATAGGACAGTAAATGATTCATACAGTGTTTCCCGTATGCGTTTTCTTGTGCAATTCGGTGCTGTATTCACAGCCATTCCCATGGTGTCATTGATTTACGGCATGACCGGTGGCGCCTATCGTTACCGTGTAAGGAATGTGAAGGTGAATTTACCTGATCTGCCTGCCGCATTCGAAGGCTTCAGGGCAGTTCAGATTTCAGATTTGCATGTCGGATCGTTCCTCTCACAAGAACCTCTTCAAAAGGCCATACGTCTCATCAATAAGGAAGAACCGGATGTGATATTTTTTACCGGCGACCTGGTGAATGACAGACACCAGGAGGTGCTTGAATACAGAGAGTTGTTGTCAACCCTTCGTGCGCCAATGGGTGTCTATTCCATTTTGGGTAATCATGACTATGGTGATTATTATCGCTGGAATACGATAGAGGAGAAGCAGGAAAACCTCGAACGCTTGAAATCGATGCATGCAGAGATGGGCTGGAATCTGTTGCTCAACAAGTCAGTTCATCTGGAAAAGGACGGAGAACGTATCGGATTGATCGGGGTTGAAAATTGGAGTGCACGTATGAACTTCAAGAGGTATGGCGACATGGAAAAAGCTACCGTTGGTTTCGAACCCGCCTCGGTGAATGTGCTGCTCTCGCACGATCCTTCACACTGGCGGTCCGAGGTTACCGAAAAATATCCATATATCGATCTTACATTATCAGGACACACTCACGGCTTTCAATTCGGTGTCGAGATTCCTGGTTTCAAGTGGAGCCCGGTGCAATATGTCTACAATGAATGGGCCGACCTTTATGAGCAAGGTCGTCAGCGACTTTATGTCAATCGTGGTCTGGGCTTCATAGGATATCCGGGCCGAGTGGGTATATTGCCGGAGATTACCGTGCTTGAATTCACACGTAGTTGATCGGCTTCTCATGTTATCCAAGAGCATCATTTCCTTAGTGCGCTCCTTGCAGCAAAAAAAAATGCGTGAACAGGAGGGACTGTTCATTGCTGAAGGTCGAAAAGTCGTCGGAGAACTGCTGAATTCCCGTAGTGTTGCATCGGGTGATGCGAAAGCCAGGGTTTCTGAATTAATGGAGCTAAGGATGCTGATAGGAACAAATGATGCATTGAATCATTTTTCTTCAGCGTCCCTGCCCCAGACTTGTAAGGTCCTTGAAGCCTCACATCGGGATATGGAACGCATCAGCGCATTGACAACAGCACAGGATATACTTGCAGTTTCAGTGATTCCTGATCCCACCTTCGATGTGACGGCACTTTATAACGGATGGACATTCCTTTTGGATGACATACGTGACCCGGGTAATATGGGAACGATTCTGCGGATCGCACACTGGTTCGGTGTGGGGCAGGTGGTGAGTTCGCTGAACTCGGTTGATTATTTCAATCCTAAAGTTGTGCAGGCAGCCATGGGTTCCCTTTTCCATGTCCCTGTATATTCAATGGGACTCGAGGGACTGCTTAGCCAACTCGACACGAAAAAATGTCCGGATATCATCGCCGCAGTGCTCGATGGAGAGGATCTTTTCCATATGGAGAAAATTTCAAAAGGCATATTGTTACTTGGCAACGAATCGACTGGATTGAGGTCTGCATTAAGGGGGTTTTCAACGCGGAATGTGACAATACCCTCTTTTGAAACAGTTCCCGGTAACCGTCCGGAGTCGTTGAATGTCGCAGTGAGTGCAGCGTTGCTGATTTCATCCTTCAGGGCGAAGTGATGAAGATCTGAATCACTCCGTTCCGCCCAAAACCTTGGCGGCTTTTCTGTTCTTTCCGTGCATGCCACTGAAAAACGCATCGATTTTCAAAGCGACACTCTGAAAATCTCCGGTAGCTTCAATCGGTGACGACCATTTTACGATCCTGTTTTTGTAGTCAAGTCCTACCAGAACCATCGGGATTCCTGCACCACGAGCGATGTGGTAGAAGCCTGTTTTCCATTTCTCCACATTTCCTCGGGTACCCTCGGGAGCTATGGCGATCACAAACTGTTTTTCTCGGTTGCATATCGCTATCACTTGATCAACGAGGTGCTCCGAGCGTGAACGTTCTACGGGGTATCCTCCCAGTTTACGGAATATCCAACCGTAGGGTGGGCGGAACAGCTCTGACTTCGCAAGATAATTGGATGGGAAACCGAGGATGGAGCGAGTAGCCAGTCCAATCAGAAAGTCCCAATTACTGGAGTGAGGGG
>JBJSZR010000499.1:0-7006 GCA_046090385.1 Bacteroidota bacterium | reverse complement strand
AACAGGTTGTACGAACTGGTAACCCTTCTGGAAAAGAATCCACAAGTCGGAGTCGTATCCTCCAGGGTGGAACTGTTTCCGTCTACCGAAACCAACCAAGGATTCCAACGTCATGTGGATTGGCTGAACGGGATCATCGATGCACGCCAACACCTGCTACAAAGTTTCATAGATTCACCGGTGGCTCATCCTTCAGTGATGATGCGGTCGGAGATTTTTAAAAATCACGGTAATTACAACACCGGTCCGATCCCTGAAGATTACGAACTCTGGCTGCGCTGGATGAACAAAGGTGTGGAGTTCGTGAAATCAGAGAAAGTATTGCTGAAATGGCGTGACCATCCCGGCCGACTTACACGTTCTCACGGCAACTACTCGGAGTCAGCGTTCCGGGAAACCAAAGCCTCCTATCTGGTCGATTGGATTACCAAAAATATCGAACCGGACAGGAAGATTATCGTTTGCGGCAGCAGTCCGAACATAAGGAGCAAGATCCGCTTATTGGAATCGAAGGGTCTCAATGTTGCGGCGGTAACCGATATAAAGCAACATGCTTCAAATCAACGGCTCTTCATACCAGTAGATCGATTGGAAAATCATAAAGACGCATTCATCCTAAATCTCATCGCACGTCATGATGTGCGAAATTCCATCAGATGTTTTCTATCGGACATCGGACGCGTGGAAGGGTTGGATTTCCTGATGGCAGGATGATGCATATCTTGGAACATGAAAAAAAACGGCGAACATGAAACGACTCTTTTGGCTGACACTGATGATCATAAACATCCATGCCAGCGCCCAACCTTTCAAGACGATGACATGCAACATCCGATATGATAATCCGGATGATGGTGATGACCGTTGGGAGCTTCGTCGCGATGGATTGATCGGTTTGATTAAAAAAAGCGATGCAGACATCATCGGGTTCCAGGAAGTGCTGCATTCACAACTGGCCGATCTGGAAAAAGGGCTGAAAGGTTATGAGCACTTCGGGGTAGGACGTGATGATGGCAAGGAAGAAGGAGAATATTCGCCCTTATTCGTGAAATCAAAACGTTTCAAATCACTGGACCAAGGCAACTTCTGGCTTTCCGCCACAACTGAAATGCCGGGCAAGGGATGGGATGCAGCATGCAATCGTATTTGTACATGGTCGCTGCTGAAGGACAACAGCACAAAAAGAGTCATATTAGTCATGAATACTCACTTGGATCATCAAGGGAAAATCGCCCGCCAGAAAAGTGTGCAGCTGCTTTTATTATTCATTGAAAAGAAAACAGAAGAATACATAAACGGCCTCGAAGAGGGCTCCGAGTCGGGGCTTGAAGTGATACTTATGGGAGATTTCAATTTCACACCCGAAGATCCCAATTACCAGTCATTGGTGAACAGTGGCAATGCCGGTCGCGAAGGCCTTACCGATGTATTCGTAACCGCTCCTCTTACTGCGGACGGCACTGTAGGAACCTATAACGGTTTCAATCTGGAGGAGCCCCCGGTTGAGCGAATCGATTACGTATGGACTACGGGAATAAACATCCGTTCGTGCCGGCATATCAGCACGAAACTGGCTTCGGGCCGTTGGCCATCCGACCATTTACCGGTACTGGTGGAAATGGAGCACAGCGAATGAGTGATTAATGGACTGATAATCAATCAAACAGAACGATCGAAATTATCGTTTCCGGTGATTGCAACCCTTGTGAACCTTTTTAGCGTACAAGACGAGCCTTCGTTGGCAACCACCCGCGGTTTTCGTACCTTTGGTATCCATTGAAAATGGTCCTGTGGCCGAGCGGCTAGGCAGAGCTCTGCAAAAGCTTGTACACCAGTTCGAATCTGGTCGGGACCTCTCTCAATTTCAAAACCCTCTGTGACGCATCAAGCTACAGAGGGTTTTTTCTTGGATCTGTGGCAGATCAATTCTTCTTCGGTTGTTACATTACAACCAGCGTAAAGATTGAATGGTGACATAAAACGAGCTTCTTTCAGAACAACAGCAGGCAAGAATCAAACGATTACTGTTCGCTTACCGGAAACGAAGTACATGTCCTTGGCTTCTTTGTTTTTCAAATCGAGTTTGCCACGGTATTCACAATCGAAGTGCAGCTTTACGATTTCATAAGTCTCACAGCTTATATTGACCCTTCCCGGTTCGCTTGCCGCCTCCATGCCGGCAGCGATGTTCACCGTATCGCCCCATATATCATACGCGAATTTCTTTGACCCGACTACTCCGGCAACAAGCGGTCCGGTATGAATTCCGATCCGTAATCTGAACCGATCCATACGGTCGTTCCCCGCAAACGGAATGAAGTCACGAACGAACGCTTGCATTTCAAGAGCTGCATGGATCATATCCGTGGCATGGGTTGCAGTTGGAATCGGCAGCCCTGCAGCGCACATATAACAATCACCGATGGTTTTTATTTTTTCTATGCCGTATCGTGTGGCGATGTCGTCGAATGCTTTGAAGAGCTCATCTATGGCCTGGACCAATTCGGATGCAGAAAGCGCTTGGGCATAAGCGGTAAACCCTTTGATGTCCGCGAAGAGTACGGTAGCTTGGTCATAATACCTGGCGGAAGCCACTCCATGCTGCTTGAGCTCCGCTGCCACTGACACGGGAAGGATGTTCAACAACAATGCATCACTTCGCTTTTTCTCTTTTCGGATACGGTTACGCTGTAAGAAAAACATGAGCGCAGAAACCAGTACGACAGAAAAACCTATGATGAATGTATTGCGTACCTGTTTTTGCCGTTGAAGCTCCTTGGAGTTGACTTCATCTTTCATCAGTTGCATAGCCCTTTCATATGCCTCTTTTTTGTCGTAATCATACTGCATTTTGAGACGATAGACCTCCTGTGACTTTTCAGTGTCGAGCAGGGAATCACGGATAGAGTTGAACTTTGAATCGTACTCCAAGGCAGCTTTGTAATTCCCCTGAGCAGCTTCCAGTTCGGAAAGATCTTTGTAAAAAATCATCACATTGGGGAGACTGCCTTTTTCGAGAACCAGTTCAAGACCTTTCAGTAAAAACTCTCTTCCCTTGTTGAATTGCTTCTGCCTTATGTGAATATTGGCGATATAACCATATGCTGTTGCAATGTCAAGCGGTCTGTTTGCCCTTTGATACTGCTCCAGTGCCTCCAACTCCATATCCAGAGCACGCGGATAGTCCCCTTGTTTCATGTAGGTAGCACCCAGTTGCAACAATACAGCGGCGATCCCCAAAGAATCGTTGGCATCTCTGGCCAACTTCAGGTTGGCATTGTAATGATCAAGTGCCTCACCGTATCGGTCCATTTTTTCGTACAGATATCCGATATTCAACTCGCACCGCGCAAGGCCTTTATCATCATTGAGCTTAAGGTAGGATTGACGGCTGATGTTCAGGTTCCCGAGGGCCTCTTCGAAATTCCCTTGCTCTATGAAAATGAATCCGATACTTCTGTGGCAGGAGGCGATTCCTGACAAATCGTTTTTACGTTCAAAATATTTCAGTGCATAGAGAAATCCTTTCAATGCTTCAGAATAGTTTCCTTTTCGAAGGAAGTTTGTTGCGAGCATTTGCGCTGTTGAAGCTGCAGCCAACGAATCGCCGGACTGCTCATGGCGTGCGAGCGTTTTTTTCAATGAATCGATGAAGGTGCTTTCAGCCGACTGAGCGAAAATCCTATAGCCGATGCCGGGTAACATCACTAGGGCGAGAAGGAAAATGATACGGATGAAGTGACTACCCGGCATGCTGTATCAAAGATGATAAATTAAATGGATTTCCTGTTCAATACGCGGTGTAGCCAGTCATTTGATAGGTAATATGTACGCATTAGCCATTAAAGCAATTAAAAATAAGAAGATAGAAGTCGTCGGAGCGAAGTTCATGAGAAAAGAAAAAGGCTATAAAGTCGGATGAACATAACCGATCAGGCAAAGAATTTTCCAAATGAAATTGCCTCAGCGAATAGCCGAACCGAACGGTCAATTCCCGGTAAAAACGGATTCGACGGAAACGGATTCGATATCGCCTTGCATCGGAGGACTCATCTTCGTAATCCGCACATTGGCTGCCTTTATCATCGGCAACTCCTTCAACAAGGAATCTCCGATCCTGTAAAGCACTTTTTCTATAAGCTTCGACCGTATTGCCATCTCGCGTGCCACAATCCGCTGTACATCGCAATAATCGACCGTCAACTGCAAATCATCACTCATCGCAGCTTCTGCAAAATCGACTTCCATGGAAACATCCACACGGTAATCTCCGCCGATGACCCCCTCTTCGGCAAGACAGCCGTGATAAGCACGAAGACGCAGGTTGTTAATTTTGATGATGGACATGCAGCAAAGTTGAAATCATATTTCGCCGACAGCACTATGGCGTGTCCACGTATCTTTCAATTGGACAGTCCTGTTGAAGACCAAATGCTCCGGGGTGCTGTCAGGATCCAGACAGAAATATCCCTTGCGGATGAATTGGAATTTATCATCAAGACTCGAAAGTTTCATGGACGGCTCAGCAATGGCCTTCGACACGACATGCAGGCTGTCAGGATTGATATAGTCCTTGAAATCACCCTCCTCACTCGACGGGTTCTCCACACGGAAAAGCCTGTCATACAACCGAACCTCAACCGGTATACCCTCGGAAGCACTCACCCAATGTATGGTGCCCTTTACATTGATGCCACTGGTATCGCTCCCGCTCTTGCTTTCAGGAACGTAGGTGCAACGGATCTCGGTTACTCTACCGTTCTCGTCCGTGATATAATCATCGCAACGCACGATGTAAGCATGTTTGAGCCTTACCATCAGACCCGGTGCAAGCCTGAAATATTTTTTCTCGGGATTGATCTTGAAATCATCCCGCTCTATCCAGATCTCCCGACCGAAAGGCAACTGCCTTGTTCCGCCTCCACCCTCTTCCTCCGGGTTGTTCTCCGCAGGCAAGCTCTCCGATTGACCTTCCGGATAGTTAGTGATCACCAGTTTGACAGGCTCCAATACCACCATCACCCTTTTGGCGATCCGGTTAAGGTGTTCTCTGACACAAAACTCGAGCATGCCGAAATCAATGATATTCTCTCTGCGCGCAACCCCTACCATTTCAGCGAATCGGCGGATGCTCTCCGGCGTGAAACCGCGACGTCGTAGTCCGCTAATGGTAGGCATCCGTGGGTCATCCCATCCTCCTACATGATGCTCCTTCACCAGCTGCAACAGCCGACGCTTGCTCATCACCGTATAATTCAGGTTCAGACGTGCGAATTCAAACTGATGACTTGGAAAGATCTCGAGCTTCTCGATGAACCATTCGTATAATGGTCGATGCACTTCGAACTCCAGCGTGCAGATGGAATGAGTGATCCGCTCGATGGAATCGGATTGGCCATGGGCGAAATCGTACATCGGATAGATACACCACTTGTCGCCTGTACGATGATGATGTGCATGTTTTATACGGTACATCAGGGGATCACGCAGATGCATGTTCGGCGAAGCCATATCGATTTTGGCCCGTAACACCTTTTCTCCTTCTTTGAATTCACCCTTGCGCATACGACTGAACAGATCCAGATTCTCTTCGACAGAGCGGTTACGGAACGGACTGTCCTTACCGGGCTCGGTTGGCGTTCCTTTCATAGAAGCGATTTCCTCCGCCGATGAATCATCTACGTAAGCCAAGCCTTTGCTGATCAGCTGAACTGCATATTCATAAAGTTGCTCGAAATAATCGGAAGCATAAAGTTCGTTGGCCCACTCGAAGCCTAGCCAACGGATATCGCGCTTGATACTCTCCACATATTCGGTTTCCTCTTTTTCAGGATTCGTATCGTCAAAACGCAAGTTGGTCTGGCCACCGAACTCCTTGGCCAGTCCGAAATTGATACAAATCGACTTGGAGTGACCGATATGAAGATAACCGTTCGGCTCAGGCGGGAAGCGTGTCAACACACGTCCTCCATGTTTTCCATTTTTTATATCCTCGCGGATGATTTCCTCAAGGAAGTTGGGGCCTTTTTCGATGCTCATTTCGGACTATTGGATATAGGATAAATCATACTAGCGCCATCAAGTGCTTCAATGCACTACCGATCCGCTGAACAGTTTCTTCGCGACCGAGAAGACCGACCATTGGAAAAAGATCGACACCGCCGGCCTGTCCACTCAGCATCACTCGGAACAATTGCAATAATTCTCCGGGCTTGCGGCCTGATGCCTCTGCAACTGATTTCAAGGCGGACTCTGCGGTTGACGCATTGAACGGTTCAAGCGATACGAACGCCTCTGCCAGTCTCACGAAAACTTCCGCCAATTCCGGCTTCCATTTTTTAGTGATGACAGTTTCATCAAATGCAACCGGTGCCTCGAAAAGATAACTGCCGGTGGCAAGGAATTCGTGTTCGAATTGAGCACGCACCTTCAACAGTCCGACGGCCTGAACCAGAAAGCCTTCAGAAAGCCGGCGATCGTTTTCCGGGAATGCATACTTGGCTGCTACGCGGTCTCTGAAACGCAAGGCAAGTTGAGCGTCGGGCAAGGCGCGCATATAATGCTCGTTGATCCATTTGGTCTTTTCCGGATCGAACCGGGCTCCCGATTTACTGACCCGCTCCAATGAAAACGACTCGATCATTTCCTGTTTGGTAAGCAACTCCCGTTCATCTGCAGGATGCCAACCTAGCAATGAGATGATATTCAGAAAAGACTCTGGATAATATCCGTTCTCGCGGTAGCCGGATGCCGTTTCACCAGAGACAGGGTCTTTCCAGTTGAGTGGAAAAACTGGGAATCCGAGCCGATCGCCGTCACGTTTACTCAACTTTCCATTTCCGTCGGGTTTGAGCAATAAAGGAAGATGTGCGAATAGGGGCATGGTCGATTCCCAACCCAGATACCTGTAAAGAAGTACATGCAAGGGGGCAGAAGGAAGCCATTCTTCTCCTCTTATGACGTGTGTGATGAGCATGAGATGATCATCGACCACGTTGGCCAAATG
>JBJSZR010000498.1:0-6882 GCA_046090385.1 Bacteroidota bacterium | reverse complement strand
CCAACGGAAGAGTGACTCGAATACCAGAAACCAGAACAGGAAATGGAACTGGAAGTAAAAAAGGAATCTGGTCAGCAGATTGCCTTGCATGAGATTCCGATATCGGCGTAAGAGTTCCAAGTGCTTAGTGTGACCGGTCTTCCATTGCTATGCGTTGTCGGCGGCGGATGATGTACATGACCGCAGCTACGGCGGTGATGAAAATCATCCAAAGTGCGGACTGCCAGCCATCGACAAAGAACTGGAAGGCGGAAATCGCTCCGCTGAGAATGGCAATCGCCAGCCAGGCCATTTCAAGGATTCTTATCACCTGTTCCAGATTTGACGGAAATGATTCCTTTGATGTTAAAGATACGATATCGGCTGAAATCCTGATTCGCCTCGAACCCGTTTCCGTAAATGACCTCCTCTTCAGTCGTTATCTTGACGAATGCTTCGCTTTTCAGTTTTTGATCCCGCTCATCCCAAATCAGATGCTCTGTTTCCAGTTTTTCGCCCTTTACATTCACCACCACCACATTCTTTCTGGCTTCCATGCGAAGTTCCCGGTCGTAGCGTATGGCATAATCTGCTTTCAAACGACTGGTCACTTGTAATGCCTCGTCATAAAAAAGCGCATTCACACCTTTAGGCATTTCGGTATAGGGATTTTCAGCATCGAAGCGCTGCAACAGAGGAGCTTTGACTTCCACTTTCACCGCTCCGGAATCGCTATAGAGGATGCGGATATCCTTGGCAGATTCCACAGGTGCTTTTTCCGGTTTTTCATACAGTTTGACCTTTTCAAGGTCGTTCTCGCAAGCTGCGAGAAGAATTGTTAGAATTGACAAAAAGGTTGACAGCCGGAACATTTTCACGACACAAACCTACTAACATGCGTCCATTGAGGCAACGGGATAAATATTTAAAAAGCGTATTTTCGCGCACGTCACAATCAAAAAAAATGAAAAAACACACATTGATTCCGATTCTGGCCCTTTCCTTCGGCTCAGCTTTCATGTTGCAACAATGCACTTCCGGCACAGCAGAAAAGGCAGAGGGCATCGATTTGACGAATATCGATTCGTCTTTCGCTCCAGGCACCGACTTTTTCCAATTCGCAAACGGCGGTTGGTTGAAGCGTAATCCTATCCCTGACGATCAAGTCCGCTGGGGTACTTTCAATATTCTTCGTGACAACAACAAATCCAACTTGCGTGACATTGCGGAGGAGGCTTCCAATAAAAGCAAGCTGAAGCCCGGGTCTCCTGAGCAATTGGTCGGCGATTTCTGGAAATCTGCCATGGATACTTCCTCAATAGAAAAGGCCGGATATTCCGCTATCAAGCCAGAGTGGCAACGCATCGATTCAATCCGCGACCTGAAAGGTGTGCTTTCGTTTGCTGCAGACATGCAGTTCTACGGTGCCTCGCCTCTCTTCGGCTTCTATGCCGGACAAGACCCGAAGAACAGCGAAGTGGTAGTGCCGCAGATCTATCAGGGCGGTATCACTCTTCCCGATCGCGACCATTATCTTAAAAGTGACCCCCGATCACAGGATATCCGAGCGAAGTATCTGAAGCACATGACTGCCATGTTCAAGTTGTATGGAATCGATGAGAAAACCGCCGGCACCTACGCAAACACCATCATGCGCATTGAGACCGAGCTGGCGAAAGCATCCATGACCCGCGTAGAACTGCGCGATCCGTTCAAGACCTATAACAAGGTCACTGTCGCCGGTCTTGACTCATTGACCCCTTCCTTGTCATGGTCATCCATGCTCGATGAAATGAATGTTCCAAAGCGTTTCGAATACCTTGTCTGTGGGCAACCGCAGTTCTTGAAAGCACTCGAAAAGCAACTTACATCCAATAGTGTCGAAGATTGGAAGACCTACCTCAAGTGGAATCTGCTTCACTATGCAAGTAATCTTATGACCTATGAGATGGAGGCCGAAGACTTCAGCTTCTTCAATCAGGTATTGAACGGACAGAAGCAGATGCAGCCGCGTTGGAAGCGCACAATCGACATGACGGACGGAATTTTGGGCGATGCGCTTGGACAGCTTTACGTTGCAAAGTATTTCCCGCCTGATGCTAAGAAAAAAGCCGACGAGCTGGTCAATAATCTGCTCGCTGTTTATGACGAGCGTATCAAGCGTCTGGACTGGATGAGCGAACCCACCAAGAAAAAAGCTTTGGAAAAGCTGCACGCCATCATGCGCAAGATCGGTTATACCGAGAAGTGGAAGACCTATGAAGGATTGATAATCACAAAAGATAATTATTTTCAGAATGTCGTAAATGCGTCCAAATGGTTAACTGCCTACCAACTCGATCGTATCGGAAAACCGGTTGATCGTACCGAGTGGGGTATGACTCCCCCCACCGTCAACGCTTATTACAATCCTTCGATGAATGAAATCGTTTTCCCTGCCGGAATCCTACAGCCTCCATTCTTCAATGCCAAGGCTGACGATGCTGTGAACTATGGCGGTATCGGAGCTGTGATCGGTCATGAAATGACCCACGGCTTCGATGATGAGGGACGTAATTTCGATGCGAAGGGCAATCTTTCTGCTTGGTGGTTACCTGAAGACTCTGCTAAGTTCGTTGCGAAAGCAAAACTGGTAATTGACCAATTCAGTGCTTTCACCGTACTTGACACCGTGCACGTCAATGGTGAGCTGACACTAGGAGAGAATATTGCCGACTTGGGTGGTCTCAGTATTGCTTACGAGGCGTTCAAGCGTACGCCACAAGGTAAAGGCGATAAGAAGATAGACGGGTTGACGCCCGACCAGCGTTTCTTTTTGAACTATGCCAATATTTGGGCCGGTAGCCTGCGTCCGGAGGCACAATATCAACGCATCATCACCGATCCTCATTCTCCTGCAGAGTTCCGCGTCAACGGAACGCTCAGTAACATGATTGAATTCTATAATGCATTCGGCGTTAAAAAAGAAGATAAACTCTATCGACCGGATTCGCTTCGTGCATTGATCTGGTGATATACTGAACTCCCAAAAGCAAGAGGCTGTCCCCAAAAGGCAGCCTCCTGCTTTTTATCCCTGAGCGAATACGCATCCTTTTTTCGGGTAGGTCGAAATCGGATACCCAGGAGCGCTAACTTTGATTCCCCTTACTACTGTGGAAGATTTCGATCAACTCAAGCTCAACAGGCAGTTGCTGAATGCGATACTGGATGCCGGTTACACCGCTCCTACACGCATACAGGAAATGGCTATTCCACGGATACTTTCCGGGCAAGATGTTCTGGGTATAGCCCAGACAGGTACAGGTAAGACCGCAGCCTATGTGCTCCCTTTGCTGATGAAAGTAAAATTCGCACAGGGTGATGATCCCCGTGCCTTGGTGATTGTTCCCACACGGGAACTCGTTGTTCAGGTGTTGGATCAGTTCATCATGCTCGGAAAATACACGGACCTGCGCTATGTAGGACTTTTTGGGGGCACGGGAATGAAAAGTCAGAAAGAACAACTGGAAAAAGGTTGTGATATCCTCGTGGCGACTCCAGGCCGATTGATGGATCTTTATCTGGAAGGTCATGTCACACTGAAAAAAATCCAATGCTTCGTATTGGATGAGGCAGAACGACTGTTGGACATGGGTTTCAAACCGCAGATAAACCGCATCCTTGAGGTTGTTCCAAGAAAACGACAGAACCTGTTGTTCTCAGCAACATGGAGTAATAAGGTCAAACGGATTTCCGATGACTTCCTGGAATCTCCTACAGAAATCAGAATCGATCCGGAAATACGTACGGCTAAGACGGTTTCTCAGGCAGTTTATTTCACGCCGAATATCCGCACCAAGATCCGGCTGCTTGATTTCTTGTTGGAGGCGAACGATCGTAAGCGGACAATCATCTTCTGTAAGACCAAAGCGTCGGCAACGGATGTCGCTAAATTCCTTGAAAGGAAATACGGAATGGAAATCGTCCGGGTCATCCACGGCAATAAGGCTCAAAATACCCGCTTGAATGCCATTGAATCTTTTCGAGAAGGGGTTTGCAGATTTCTCGTCACCACCGATGTGGCTGCCAGAGGTATCGACATACCTGACGTGGATTTGGTCGTCAATTTTGATGTCCCGCTTGTATATGAGGACTATATTCATCGTATCGGTCGGACCGGTCGGATTTTCCGTACGGGTGCTTCTGTTACTTTTTGTGCACCCCAGGATGACTACCATCTCAATAAGATACAGCAATTGATCAGCGAGTCTATTCCTGTATTGGATCTGCCCCAAGGAATTGAAGTCACAGAAATGACTTTTGAAGAAAAACAAGAGCAGCTCAGGGAGATTGATGCGCAACGTCGAAAATCAGACCCGGAATATAAGGGAGCCTTTCACGAAAAAAAGTGGAAAAACCGACGCTGATGGATGTCAAATCAAAATCTACCAGTTCGGCACTCATATTGCTCGTAGCACTTGCTGCGATCTGGGGTAGTTCGTTCATTCTCATGCGTGTTGGACTTTCAGTTTACACGCCGATACAGATCGGATGTTTGAGAATGGCGTTTGCATCGCTCGTGATGTCTCCTTTTCTAATCAAAGGTTTCCGCACTGTTCAATCATATCAATGGAAATATCTGCTGATAACAGGTATGTTCGGTAACGCCATACCTTCCATCCTATTTCCATTGGCACAAACAGGTATCTCCAGTTCGCTGGCAGGAATGATCAACACTCTTACGCCTATTTTCACCATGATATTGGGAGCAACTGCATTCGGCATGGTGGTGCCCAGGAGCAGTTTGTTAGGTCTGTTTGTCGGATTCATCGGAGCCTTGTTGCTTATCGGTGGAGGCAATGGAACACTACATGCCTCCTCACCTCTTTTTCCTTTGTTGGTGGTCTGCGCTACCGTCTGTTATGCCATCAGTGTGAATGTGCTTCGGCATAAATTATCAGGACTTCATCCGCTGACCATTACTTCTTTTGCCCTTATGTTCATCGGATTGCCTATGGGTATCTATCTTTTTACCACAGATTTCATGGAAAAAACGGTAAACGGATTGGCTGTTTCTTCCTCCGATACTTCGATCCGGCTGTTCCCCGGTGACGGTATGAGCATGGTGGTGACCGGTCTGATCGCCATTTTCATTTTAGGTGTTCTGGGCACCGCCTTATCGACTGTCATGTTCAATCGGCTTATTCAGTTGTCCGGTGCAATAGTCGCTTCATCTGTCACCTACCTTATTCCCTTGGTTGCTACGGCTTGGGGCATCGGTTTTGGAGAACATGTTTCATGGATGCATATCGCCGGACTTGCCTCCGTACTTGTAGGAGTTTATCTGATAAACCTTCGACGTGGTTGAATGAAAAGCCCCGCTTTGGCGGGGCTGATCGGTCAATTCTTTTTCAGTGAGGCGAAATTCCGGAAGAACAATGGAATGGTTTCAATCCCTTTCATGAAATTGAAAATGCCGTAATGCTCATTTGGAGAGTGTATCAGGTCGCTGTCGAGTCCGAATCCCATAAGGACTGATTTCAGTCCTAGTTCCTTTTCGAACAACGCTACGATTGGAATACTGCCTCCTCCACGGGTAGGTATCGGTTTTTTTCCAAAAGATTCTTCCATCGCCATACTCGCTGCTTTGAATGCCACAGAGTCTGTAGGTGTCACTACAGGCTCACCTCCATGATGTGGACGTACTTCCACTTTCACGGATGGAGGAGCGACCTTATTGAAATGATTCGAGAAAATCTCAGTGATCTTCTCGCTGCTTTGGTTTGGTACCAATCGCATCGAGATTTTTGCAAATGCTTTTGAAGGTAATACTGTTTTGGACCCTTCACCGGTGTATCCTCCCCAGATTCCATTCAATTCCAGCGTAGGCCTGATTCCGGTCCGCTCCAAGGTGGAATAACCTTCTTCACCTCGTACATCCGCCACACCCAGGTCTTTCTTATAGGCTTCAAGATCGAAAGGCGTGCGTGCCATCTCTTCCCGCTCTTGCTTCGACAATTCCACAACATCATCGTAGAATCCGGGTATGGTTATACGCTGGTTTTCATCCTTCATGGACGTGATCATTTCACAAAGCACTTGAATCGGATTCGCAACAGCTCCTCCATATACACCGGAGTGCAAGTCGCGGTTAGGTCCTGTGACCTCGACTTCAAGATAGCTCAGACCTCTCAATCCTGATTCGATCGATGGTATGTCGTTTGCGATGATGGAGGTATCTGAAATCAAAATCACATCGCCTTTGAGTCGGTGTTTATTCGCCATGATCCAAGGACCCAGGCTTCCTGATCCGCACTCTTCTTCTCCTTCAATCATGAAGCGGACGTTGCAACTGAGTGAGTTGTTTCTCATCATTGCTTCGAAAGCCTTGATGTGCATATACATCTGCCCCTTGTCGTCGCAAGAACCTCGGGCATAAATTTTACCGTCACGCACAGTAGGCTCAAAAGGAGGAGAGGTCCATAATTCGAAAGGATCGGCAGGTTGTACATCGTAATGACCATAAACGATCACAGTAGGCAACGAGGGGTCGATCATTTTCTCGCCATAAACGATAGGATGTCCGGAAGTCGGACACACTTCTACATTGTCGGCACCGGCTTCTTTAAGTCGGTCGCTGATGTACTCCGCTGCTTTACTGACATCTTGCTGGTATTTGCTGTCAGCACTTACGGACGGTATGCGAAGTAAGTCGAAGAGTTCGTCAAGGAATCTCTTTTCGTTCGAACGGATGTAGTCGATTGTCTTTTCCATGGTTTTTATCTATCGGTCCAAAGATACATGATTTTGATGCTGACTTTTTTGCCTGCAGCCATCGATTGTTTTGACCCTGCCAGACCAGTTAGTAAATTTAAGCTCGAATTTCCGACATCCAGCCGAATGCCCCTCCGCCGACAATTTCAT
>JBJSZR010000497.1:0-1146 GCA_046090385.1 Bacteroidota bacterium | reverse complement strand
TGAAAAGGTGTAGAGATACCACGGAGCCGTTACAGCGAGTGTTACTGCCAGCGCTGATAAAAACGGTTTATAATTACCGATTGACCGCCACTGTTTTCGATCATCTGCACCAACAGCCATGAACCAGCAGCCGTATACAAGAAGACCTGCCAGCCATTTCACGAGTACGGCGCACCCCGCTAGCACTCCGGTCAAAATCCACCATCTACGCTTTCCGGTCGCTTCGAATTCCATCCATGCGATGATACTGGCTGTCACATAAAACAGGAACGATGTATCATTGTGGTCGGTCGCATATTTTCCGGCCATGAGTTCGAGCGGATAGTACGCACAGGTGAAGAACAGTGCGCCGTAAAATCCGGCTGTGGCATTCACTGTTCGATTACCTATACGGTATACGAGCAATGCAGTAAGCCCATGCAGTACCACGCTCGGCAACCGGACTGCAAGTGCATTGGTTCCGAAAAGCTTCACGGATAGGGCAATTGGCCACAGGAATAACGGAGGTTTGTGCAACCAGATATGATTGGCCGTCCAGTTACTTATATCATATCCGAACAACGGATCCGCATAAAGCATGGGTTTGAAAGGATACGCGATCATGTTCTTGGCTACAAGCGCATGATATTGTTCGTCCCATAGACACAAGAACGGATCGAGTCTTGCCATACCGAATCCTATGATGATTGCACCGGAAAAGAGCAACCATAATGCCTTGTTGGTTTTCTCCTGTCGGAAAAGTATGATGGAAAAGAGGAGTAGTAGGGCTCCGAAGTAAAATGGGAAAAGCTGGCCGGCGGACAGGTACATTACAGGCGAATGTAAAAAACCTTGGCCGAATCAACACAAGTTCGGGACCACTGTCAGACCAATTGGATATCGAACTGTACGAGGTCGACGAACTGTTGCACGCGGTTTTCGATTTCCGGTTGTGTGAGCGTGAGCATACGTTCAGTGCCGAATTTCTCGACACAGAACGATGCCATGGCAGAGCCGTAGATGATGGCGCGTTTCATGTTGTCAAAAGAAATGTCGCGCGTACGTGCGATATGTCCGATGAAACCGCCGGCAAAGGTATCACCAGCGCCGGTAGGATCGAATACGTCTTCGAGGGGAAGAGCAGGGGCGAAGAAGACCTGGTCTTTA
>JBJSZR010000496.1:0-2119 GCA_046090385.1 Bacteroidota bacterium | reverse complement strand
CCTCCGGGCCCGGCAGAGGCGCCAAAGGTCGATGAATGGACAAGGCTACATGTTCCAGCCAGCCTTTCTCATTTTATAGTTTGTCGGATTTTACTCTGGAATCAGGCGCTGACCGCGTACAATTCCTTCAACCTTTCAACGGTAAAATCGACTTCCTCTCGCGTATTGAACTTGCTGAAAGAGAAACGGACAGACGGACGGTTCTCTTGACCATAAATGGCACGAAGCACGTGCGACCCGGAATTGCTACCGGACGAACAGGCACTGCCCCCTGAACATGCGATCCCTGAAATATCCAGATTGAATAACAACATCTCTGATTGGTCACCCGCAGGAAATGCGACATTCAAGACAGTGTAAAGACTTTCACCCATACAATCGCCATTGAAGCGGATCCCTGGAATCTCTTCCTTCAAGCGCTTCGCCATATACTTCTTGATACCTTCTACATGGTCAGCATGGTCTTGCATGTCGCGACAAGAAATCTCCAGCGCCTTGGCCAGTCCGATGATTCCATATACATTCTCCGTACCTCCACGCATATTGCGTTCCTGAGCACCTCCGAAAATGAACGGATGGATTTTCACGTCATGGCGTATATAAAGGAATCCCACACCTTTCGGGCCATGGAATTTGTGAGCGGCACAGGTGACGAAATGGACCGGGATAGATGAAAGATCCATCGGGAAATGCCCCATGGTTTGTACGGTATCGCAATGAAAATAGGCACCAGCCTCGATACACAATTGAGCCACTTTTTGAAGTGGAAGCAGATTACCGATCTCATTATTGGCATGCATGAGAGACACAAGTGTCTTTTCGCCGGTCTTCAAAAGTTCTCCAAAATGTCCGATATCCACACGCCCTTTGTCATCCAAATTCACCCAACTGACCTTGACCTTACCTGCTTTTTCAAGCTCTTCTACGGTATGAGTCACGGCGTGGTGTTCTATGCGAGAGCTTATGATATGTGTGACACCCAGATCACGGACCGAGCAATAGATAGCTGTATTGTTCGCTTCAGTACCGCCTGATGTGAAAAAAATCTCTGAAGGTGTAACGTTCAAAGCTTGAGCAACCGTCTTCCTCGCTTTTTCGATGCCGTTCCTTACCTCTCTTCCGTATGAGTGGATGGAAGATGGATTACCGTAATGATTACGCATGTAATCGGTCATCGCATCAGCCACCTCAGGATCGATAGCCGTGGTTGCCGCATTATCGAAATAGATATTCTTCATTTAAGACTTCAATTTATGATTTCCTTGATATCACGTATGATCTTCTCAGCAAGATTCCCTGCTGTGGTCATGGATCGTGATTCGGCATAAATGCGAATGATAGGTTCCGTATTGCTTTTCCTGAGGTGTACCCACTCGGAATCGAATTCGATTTTCACTCCGTCGATCGTACTGACAGGCTGTTTTTTGTATTTATCCTTTATTCCTACGAGCACTGCATCCACATCGATTTCAGGCGTGAGTTCGATCTTGTTCTTTGAAATGTAATAATTGGGATAGGATGCACGGAGCAATGATGTGCTTTTATTCACCTTGGACAGATGAGAGAGGAAAAGTGCGATTCCAACCAATGCATCACGACCGTAATGAAGATCAGGATAAATGACTCCTCCGTTTCCTTCGCCTCCGATCACTGCTTTGAACTCTTTCATAGCGGTTACCACATTCACTTCCCCGACCGCCGCGGCATAATGCAGTCCACCAGCTTTTTCAGTCACATCGCGCAACGCACGGGTGGAAGAAAGATTGGAAACCGTATTGCCTTTCTTATTGCGAAGCACATAATCGGCAACCGCCACCAATGTATACTCTTCTCCGAACAACTCGCCATCCTCACACACAAGAGCAAGACGATCCACATCAGGATCCACTACGATCCCAAGATGGGCTTTGTTAAGTCGTACTTGCTTGGAAATCTCTCCAAGGTGTTCGGGCAAAGGCTCCGGATTATGAGGGAAATGTCCGTCAGGTTCGCAATACAGTTCAATGATATCACTGACGCCGAGCGACCTGAGCAAAGCGGGAACTACCACCCCTCCTACTGAATTCACAGCGTCCACGACAATGCGGAATTCGCGGGAGCGAATCGCTTCGGTATCAAC
>JBJSZR010000495.1:0-1067 GCA_046090385.1 Bacteroidota bacterium | reverse complement strand
AGTCGGCGCCTTGAAGAACAACGATTTCCAGTCGGCGCTGTCTGAGCATATCCGAGGAGACCTTTATTCAATTGAAAAAGATGCGCCTTCCTCTGCATTCCAATCGCTCCTCGACTTTCTTCGAAATTATGATTTGGTGATACTTTCTCTGCACGGCACCACTATGCGTGTGCAGAGCGGATACGGAATAACTGATAAATCAAGACAATTCATCGAGTCCGTATTGAGATCATATAAGACCGTATTTGTCGATTTCGGAAACCCTTACTCGCTAAGCAGATTCAGGAGTTTGGAAAAAGCCACTGCTGTCATTTTGGGCTACGAAGACTTCAAGGCTCCAATGGTAGCCGCAGCTCAATTGATTTCAGGGGCTACTACGACTGATGCCCGATTGCCCGTAGCTGTCCCTTACCGATACATGGAAGGGGCAGGGATAAGTTCTTCAGAAATAATACGACTGAAGCGTACTTTCCCTGAAGAATTAGGAATTCCATCTGAAAGTTTTTCTAAGATGGATTCGATCGTGCGTTATGCTATAAAATCGGGTGTCATGCCTGGATGTCAAGTGCTGGTGGCTAAAGATGGTCGCATCATATATGAAAAAGCATTCGGCTACCAAACATGGGATTCATTGAGTCCGGTACGCACAGATGATATCTATGATGTTGCTTCTGTCACCAAAGTCGCTGCGACAGCCTTGGCAGTCATGAAAGGGTATGACAATGGTTACTTCAAGCTGAATGAACCTTTATCAAAATATTACTCAGTTCTTTCCAATACTGATAAAAAAGACTTGTCTGTTTTGGATGTGATGACTCACCAGTCAGGCTTGGAGGCTTGGATACCATTCTGGAAAAAAACAGTCGACAATGGTTCATTTATAAGAGGTATTTATTCGGAAAGGCAAACAGATGATTTTCCTTACAGGGTCTCATCAGGTTTGTATTTGCGAAGAGATTATAATGACAGTCTTAAAAAATGGATTTTTGATTCTCCACTTGAGAACAGTGGAAAATATGTTTACAGCGATCTCGGCCCTATCATGCTTCGCTGGGCGTGTGAAGAGG
>JBJSZR010000494.1:0-1431 GCA_046090385.1 Bacteroidota bacterium | reverse complement strand
GTATTGGGACCGAACCGGATTTCCTTGACCAGTTGCTTGACTTGCTTTGATTTGAGTTCTTTTTCTTTCTTCTTCTTATCGTACAGGAATTTTTGGTATTCGATAATACGGCAAACAGGGGGCTCTGCATTAGGAACAATCTCGACCAGATCAAGACCCTGCTCCTGTGCCATCCTAAGCGCCTCCTCGCGTGAATAGACATTAGGTGTTAAGTTTTCACCTACTAAACGTACTTGCGGTGCCCTGACGAGCTCATTGATTTTGTGCTCGGGCTCTTTCTTCATCGGACGTGGTCCGCGGAAAAAAGGTCTGCCCATGGGCGGCCTGTTTTGAGAAGTAGCGATAGTTCCTCCTGTTTTAAAAGTTAATTTCACTTCAATTCCAGGAGCGTATCGATCTCGTCATTAACGAGTTTGATAAACTCACTGGCACTCATGCTGCCTTGATCTCCGGCTCCATGCTTACGAACAGAAACCAGATTCTCCGCTGCTTCTTTTTCGCCGACGATCAACATGTACGGAACTTTCTGGATTTCAGCGTCCCTGATCTTTCGACCGATTTTTTCATCCCGATCGTCAACAAGGCCGCGAATATCGGAATTTCTAAGCAATTCTGAAAGCTTTTTGGCGTAATCGAGGTATTTATCTGAAATCGGTAAGATGGATACTTGCTTGGGAGCCAGCCAAATAGGGAAATTTCCGGCATAATGCTCAATCAGAAAGCCGATGAAACGTTCGTGTGTGCCAAGAGGTGCCCTATGGATACAGATAGGAGTTTCAAACTGGTTTTGGGAACTTCGATAGGTGAGCCCGAAACGGGCCGGCACCGCAAAATCGACCTGATTGGTAGCCAACGTGAATTCCCTACCGATCGCACTCCAAACCTGTACATCGATTTTTGGGCCGTAAAACGCTCCCTCACCCGGAACTTCGATGTATGGAATTTTTGATTCAATCAGAACCTGTCGCACCATATCCTCGGTCTCTTTCCATAAAACAGGATTATCGACATACTTTACGCCAAGTTTCTTCGGATCGTGCGTTGAGAAGCGCATCACATATTTTTCAATTCCGAAAATCCTGAAGTATTTCAAGTACATTTCATTGACTCCTCGGAACTCGTCTGCAAATTGCTCTTTGGTGCAATAAATATGGGCATCATTCATCTGCAGCGATCTCACCCTCATCAGACCGAATAGCTCGCCTGACTGTTCATAACGGTAGCAAGTGCCGTACTCCGCAAGTCGTATGGGCAAGTCACGGTAGGAGGGATTAAGCTCTTTGAATATCTTATGGTGATGAGGACAGTTCATCGCCTTGAGATAGTATTTCTCCCCGTCCATTTCCATGGGTGGAAACATACTGTCTTGGTAGTAGGGTAGGTGACCGCTGGTCAGATACATCGACTCCTTGGCGATATGGGGTGTACGAA
>JBJSZR010000493.1:0-2610 GCA_046090385.1 Bacteroidota bacterium | reverse complement strand
ATTGCTGGGACTTTATGCGTTCGGTTTGTTCACCAAAAAGTCAGCTGACGATAGTAGGGTTCCAATCGTCTGTTTGCTTTCTCCTGTCATCTGTTATTTTCTCAACGAGTATTCGGCACAATGGATGGGCGGATATAAATTCGGTTTCGAGTTGCTTATCCTGAATGGCCTGATCACTTTCTTCGGACTTCATCTTATCAGTAAAGCGAAACTTTCGAGACCAAGCATCTGATATAATCGCATTTCAATATTCACCGGGTTGCGGTGAATGATACTGTTGACAATTGTTATCATAATGTTCCGTTTTATCCTGAACTGTTTTACTGAATGGGTAATTTTGTATCATGTCAAAGGATGTCATTAAGCGTGTCTTATCCATCATATCCTACATTCTTCTTTTCCATGCGGGTACGGCGTTTGCCTTGGTAACCGATTCTATTGGAGTCGTACGTAAATCGGACGGTTCATATGTCCGTCATCAGATCGACAAAGGGGATACCTGGTATTCCGTTGCCCGCCGATATGGTATCACGTATGCGGAACTTAAATTAGCCAATAAGGATGCTCCTGAAATGCTGAAGACGGGACAGGTGTTGCTTGTTCCACCCAAAGCTAAGCCTACCGACCCTCGGAATCAGAAAAACCATATGAATACGGATGGGGTGAATCCAGGAATTGCAGCAACCAGCAGACACATGGTTAATGAAGGGGAGACAGTGTATAGCATCGCTAAGAGATACAGTGTGACGCAGGCGGATTTGATTTCGTGGAACAGGCTCTCTGCAGATGCTGCAGTTGTACCCGGTCAGGTGCTGATTGTCAAAAAAGCCATTTCAACGGAAACGGGAATCCCTGAATATGAGAAGCCGGTAAGGACTGAAAAGAAAAAAGAAGTCGTTGAGACTGTGAAGACTGAGAATTTGATTGGTGAAAATAAGTTAGCGACTCCATTGTCTGGTTATGTGTTTGCTGGTGGAAGAAAGCAGGTTTCAGAAAAAGGTTTGGCCGGGTTCATTGGCGAGGAGGAGGGTTATAGCAGCAAGTATTATGCTTTACACCGAACTGCACCCGTCGGTACGGTTATCAAGGTGACCAATCGTCTGAACGGAAAAAGTGTTTTTGTCAAAGTGGTCGGAGTTTTGCCTGAAGTCAGGGATAATGATGGAATAGTCATAAAAATCTCAAAGCCTGGTGCTGACCAGCTGGGTGCCAAAGAGCAACGTTTTGTTGTCGAGTTGCTTTATGGTATTTCGGAATGGTGATTAGCAGTTCTAATCGAAATGGGTCTTCAGTACCTCCAGGAATTCACTGTGTATTTTTTTGTTCGATGCGATAATCTCTTTTCCTTGAAGATGCCCGAGTCCGCCTGAAAAATCCGTAACATTTCCTCCGGCTTCAATCACCAGCATGATGCCTCCCGCCACATCATAGGTGTTCAGTCCATACTCGTAAAAAGCATCAAAGCGTCCTGCTGCAACATACGCCAAATCGGCAGCAGCTGATCCTAATCGACGAAGGCCTCGGGTGTTCCGCATGCAATGATCGAATACTTCCATGTACGGTTTCATTTTTCCATAGTCATGGTAAGGGAATCCTGTAGCCAAAAGAGAGTCGGACATCCTGGTGGTTTCTGAAACTCTAATGCTTTTTCCGTTAAGATAGGCTCCGCCATTTTTCCAAGCCGTAAAACACTCGTCAAGATTAGGTTCATAAACGACTCCCAGCACGGGTTGGCCGTTTTCATAAAGACCGATGCTGACACAGTAAAGTGGAATTCCATGGACGAAGTTCGTGGTGCCGTCCAAGGGATCTATGATCCAGTCGAAACGTTCACCCTTTTTCTCGGCTGTTTTTTCCTCTGCGATAAATCCTGCCTTCGGCAGGGCTATTGACAACGCTTCGACCAGTCTCTTTTCAGCGGTCTTGTCTACGTATGATACAAGATCGTTGTGTCCTTTTCTCTCAATCTTGGAGTTGTCGAACCATTTTCGCTCATGCAAAAGGAATTTTCCAGTATCGCGAGCGATGAGTGCGACATGTTGGCAAAGTGATTCAAGATCCATTCAAAACAGTCTTTTTACGTCCGAAAAAGATCCATCCGGAAATTCCGGTTATCAATAGGAGAAATGAAATAAGTTGTGCCTGTGTGAAAGAGAAGCCTGAAAGATGGTATTTGGAATTCACGCGGATCAGTTCGACAAGGAAACGCTCAATTCCATTCAGAAGGAGATATAAAGAAAAAATTCTTCCTGGAATCGTGATGTTTTTTCGAAGCCCCCAGATCAAGAAGAAGAAAAGTATGCAAGCAACCGCCTCGTATAGCGGGGTTGGAAATACCGCAGTAGAAAGTTCGCTACAATAACGTCCGTAGCACCCTGGGATCGGCACTCCTTCATTGATGACATTGTGAGGATAGGTGTAGGACCACGACCAGTCAGGTAAAAATGACATCCAATCAGGTTTTGGTGCAGTATTATCAATTCCCCAATCACCGTCGCCTGATAGTTGGCAACCTATACGACCGGTACCGTATGCAAGCATCAACCCGGGTGCCGCTGAATCGCAAAGATGGACCAGCGGAATACTGTTCTTTCGAGCATACCAAAGCAC
>JBJSZR010000492.1:0-3256 GCA_046090385.1 Bacteroidota bacterium | reverse complement strand
TTATAGGTCATCGTCCCGCATCGAAACAGCAAAATATATTGCCGGTCATCCTTACATCCATAAGGAAGAGCCGTTGACGGTCATTTATCCGAAGAATGGTCAATTGATCCTTATGCGAGAGTCGCCACTGAAGGAAACGACTCGCTTGGGAAAGATTGAAATATCGTCGATACGTTCCATTGCGGTGGAGGATAGGACAACTGTTGAGAGAAGAGTCACCTTGACACGCGCCTTGTTATTGGGCATTTTCGCGTTGGCATGGCAAAAGAAAAAAACACATGAATGTGCTTATCTGGTCATAGAGTGGGTCGATGGACTTGAGGTCCACGAAACCATGTTTGAGTTCGAAGGCCCGTCAGCCAGATTAAGAGCGGGAAAAGCGAAGGGGTTGCTTGCTTCCGCCTCCTGATTTTTCAAGGGCTTTATTCTTGAGCTCCTATATCATTTAAAAGTTCCTTCACGGCTTCTTTGATCTTATCCCTGACAGACTTGGTTGTTGCCAGTTTTTCATCGTGAGTTCCTGATAGCGTTGAAGGGTCCGGGAGACTCCAATTGATTTTTTTTAAAGTACCAGGGAATACTGGACAACGGTCGGAGGCGGTAGGATCGCAGACGGTGATCACATAGTCGAAGGTCTTTCCGGCTTTCAGAAGGCCCATGACATCCGTGGTTTCGTTCCCTGAGATGTCGATGCCTTCTTCTTTCATCACTTCAACCGCCAACGGATTCAGCCTGCCTGCTTCAAGGCCTGCGCTTTCCACATGGAAACGGTCGCCACCGAAATGTTTCAAATAGGCTTCGGCCATCTGACTGCGGGCCGAATTGTGGATGCAAAGGAACAATACACGTATCATGATGGATGATCAGACAAGCAACCAAAGCAGGTTGATGATAGTGAATCTCGGGTCGAAACCGTAGATGAGATTCAAAACAATCAGTCCGGTTGTGATGACAATCGGTTTTTTATAACGGAATAGAATCGTTTTCATGGGATGACTTACAGGCAGGTGATAATACAAAAAAACGATGTTCTGTGGTCAAATACAGTTTTACTATTTCTTGGTTGAAAATTGTCTTGCCAACCACGTCTCCATCGCACTCAACGCTGACGGATCCATAGTGATCGGGATATCGACATATTCCGAAACCGCTCCTTTTTTACAAGGCTGAAAAAGGTGGTTCAATCCTGGCAGTACGTTGATCTCGCAGTCTGATTTTTCAGGCGTGCTGAAAATGGATTCAAGTACAGGTGTATTTATAGATGGGGGCACTTGCACGTCTTTCTCTCCATACAATGCTAGAATCGGACACGTTACTTTCTTAAGAATGGCAGCCGGATCATGTCCAATATAACTTCGCATCAATGGAGTGCAAAGTTGGCGGATAGCCAGTTCCATTTCAGCATCAGTAGCCTGAATGGACTCCATGTATTCCACGATGCGCTGTTGTGTCGTAAGGGAATCAGTCGCCGTGCGCATGATTTCAAAAAGTCCGGTATTTGTTTTTATCAGCTTGTCGATTTCCTTTTTACTTCTCCCTTCTGCTTTCAGCGAAATGGAATCTTGTGCCAGCAAAAGATCGAAAAAGTCAATCGATGGTCCTGCGAGCAGTATCATGAAAGCCATTTTCTTGTCGTCAGACGCCACTAACGGAGCGATGATTCCTCCCTCGCTATGACCGATGAGCCCCATCCGTCTCTTGTCCATATCTTTTCTTTTTCGGAGGAATTCCAACTGTGCGCTGACATCGTTGGCCATGGACTTTAGCGTAACGTCAGATGAATTACCGGTTGATTTTCCGGCACCTCGATCATCGCATCTTAAAACTGCGATTCCTGACCGGGTAAGACGATCTGCAATCAGTAAAAAAGGTTTATGTCCGAAGATGCTTTCATCGCGGTCTTGCAGACCACTCCCGGTAATAAGTACCGCCACGGGGAATGGGCCTTTGCCGTTCGGAATCGTCAAAGTGCCTGCGAGAGTGTCTCCGTCTGATTTGTTCACTATATGCACCTCTTCCGACTTGTAGTTGAATGGAGGACGGGGTTTTTGAGGCCGGTCGTATAACAAGTCGTCTTCTTCACCTTTCAGGAGCTTCAATGGCAGTTTGAATCCACGTTGTGTCATTTTTCCGATGATCGCATTGCTGTCGGGATTAAAACGGCCGTTGAAGGAGGCATCCCATTCTGAAATCCCGAGAGTAATACTGTCTCCTTCGATTAGGACCTCATCTATCTCAGAGATCATTTTAGACTGGTCGGGGCTTTGTGCCGTCCCTGTCCAGGTGCTGTCTGGTTTCTGTTCGAAGCGAAAAACGATGCGAACATCGAACTTCATGAATTTAAGTCGTGCTTGCCAGGTGCCTGCAAGGGAATCGATTTTAGCATTTACGGATGCGCTTGTAAATACAAAAAAGAGAAGAAGAAGTCTTTTTGTCACTAAAGTATGGTGTGCTGGCTTGGTATGATCTAGAAAATAAAAAGCGGCTTTATTGATAAGCCGCTTTCATTTTTTCCACGTCGTTTTTCAAGTAACGTCGGTCGCTGGAATTATATCTTTTCGAGAACCCGAAATTGACAGAAAATCCTCCCCGGAAAAGCAATTGGTAAGTCCGATTAAAATCTGTGAAGCATGCCGCTTCAGTCGTTATGTGTACCGGTCCAAAAGGGATTCTGAACCCAAGCGTACTCGATGCATAGTTGTTTCGGAATGGTTGTAAGTCTTCAAGTTTTGTAGACAAGTTCACAACACCCAGATTGAACATCATGAACCTTCCCAGTATCACGCTGGCCTCGCATTGGAAAACGTGTGGCTGTACATATAAGGAGTCGCTTGATTCGTTCACATTGTAAACTCCACTGTTGGGATTCATCAATGATACCCGGAAGCCGGCCTGCGAGTAACTGAAGCGCTTTTTGGAGGAAGTATCGTTTTTGGGATTGATATTGTATTTACGATAAAGGCCGATTTCATAGGTGGAATAAAGATCGCTGAACATTTCTTTTTTCCGCGTAAGCCCGAAAGTCAAGTTGACCGGATCAACGAATGCACTGGTAGAAGTGGATAATGAATAGTTGATTTCAAAAACATATCTGGTCGATCGTCCGCTTAGCTTTTCTTTTTTCAATTGCTTGTAAATGTCAAAAGAGACATCGTTCGATTCATTTACGATTTTGGTATTATACGGATATATTTTACGGACCGTAGTCACACTTCTCAAAGCACCTTTCAGATCGTTTTTATACCGCAAGTCCCTG
>JBJSZR010000491.1:0-7470 GCA_046090385.1 Bacteroidota bacterium | reverse complement strand
TAGCCTCGACCAATGAAGAGTACCTCCACTTTGTGAGATAGTGCCACCTAAATTCATATTCAGGGAGTGCCCGGCTCCTGCTGCACCGAAGTTGTAGCTGCTGGTCGCTCCTGTCACTGAATAATTGTTGGTGATGGTTATATTCTCGACTCCTGATGCCGCAGAGGAGGTGAATTCAGCTGTATTCGGTCCTGAAACACTCATGTTTCCACCTACTGACATCACGAATCGTGCTGTGTTCATTGTGTTGCTGATTGAGGTCATGGATATGCCTCTGAATATATCACTGGCCGCATTGAAGGCGATAGTCAGGTTGTTCAGTATGTTCAAGGTGCAAGTCCCTCCTGTCACATTCACCCCGGTTTGGCCCATGAAGATGCCTCCGCTCACAGAAAGATTATTGATACTTGCAGAATAGATGCCTGAATTGAGTGTGCTGACGTTGTAGATGAATCGCGTGTCGCCTGCACTTTGTGAAAAAGTACCACCGACTGATATGCTTGTATTGCCGTTACCGGCATTAGCGACGCCGGTATTGTTGATCAGTTTGATATTGCCACTGTTGGTGATGTTGCCGTTGACATTCAGATTGAAATTTCCGCTTCCATTCACGAGACCCCAGAAAGTACCAGCTGTATTGGTCAGATTATTCAAGGTTAGTGTGCATGTGGAAGGGTGCGGCCCGTTGTGTGCGTATAAGTAGGAATTAGCAGAGTTCAGCACGACGTTATTCAAAACAGTATTTGTCATGCTGCCGGATTTATCCAATGTGATCCAGCCGAGATCTACAGTCAAAGTGCCTTTTATCTGTCTTGTTTGGAATCCGTTATTCTGATTCCATTCGGATATGAAAGCGTTGTTTGAAGGTGAATTCAATGTCAGGTTGCCGAAATCACTGCTTACGACTGAGGGCAACGGCACAGCATAGTCATACCATTTCTTGATTATCAGATTGCTGTTAGGGTCATACACTTCTATGCCATTGGTGAATAAGCTGGCCCCCGCCGAATTGTTTGAATTTGGATCCCAAATCAACGTTCCTCCTGCATTTATTTTCACATTTCTTGCATTATTGAATAGGATTTCCCCTGTCATGCTCAATGTGCCGGAAATATTTATTTCTCCGTTTACTGTCAATGCTCGTATGCTGCTTGTAGGCCACTGCAAGGTTCCTCCGGCATTGATAGTAAGGCCAACAATCGTTCTGGCAGCATCTACTGTCACCGTGTGTCCCGTTGCTATCACGGCAGTGTCAGTGGTTAAGGGCACTCCAGCCGGACTCCAGGTAGCAGCTGTATTCCAGTTGCCGGATGAAATACTTGTTTTTATCGCAGCATTTGAATACTTGATTCCTGTAAGAGTGGCAGTAAGTATGAAAATGGAGTATTTTATGAACCTTTTCATTCTAATGGACGGTTTGTTCAACGTTGTGAATTCGATATGTTATCGGTCGCTTTCAGCTTTCTTATAAAAATCGCCTGATCAGGGGCCGGCATTGAGGCATCCAAAACAGGTTGTGGTATCGAAAATTCGTTTACCGGAGTTTGGTCGGTAATAAGGTGGATTGGTCTTACCACAACATCCTTTGCACGCGATGAGCGCTTGTCCATGGTTGTTATGATGACAGTGGTAGTGATCGTAGCAACTGCAATGACCGATCCGACAAGCATCAATATCATGCGTCTCCGCATCCTTTGACGCTGCCTGTTTTTCAAATTCAATTTCATATGAGGCCTTTTTATGGTAGTATGTACTTTACGCCGGCCTCATTTTTTCGATCCATATAACCGTCTCCAACACTGACTGATGTAAGATTTTTTAGTTTCCCGATCAATCGGTTACTGTAAACTGGTCTAAATCGCATTTTTAGGAATTTTAAAGCAAATACACGCTTTTCCGATTGTAAGCAATCGGGCATTTTGACTGCTTTGATGCTTTTTAAAATGAAAAAAGCCCGGATGATCTTCCGGGCTTGCAGCGCATAAGTGTGCATCACTGGATTTCGAAGATCAAATCATCCACCAGGATCTCATTGTTTTCTGACATGATAGCCGCTCTCTCGATAACAGCTTTCAGTTCACGTACATTGCCCGGCCATTTGTACTCCATCAGTTTCCTGGTGGCTTCTCTTGATATACTGATCGGTGACATCCTGTTTTCATTGCAGAACTCGGTAAGGAACTTTTTACATAACAGGATCACATCATCGCCTCGTTCATAAAGAGGAGGAAGGTGGATGAGGAATCCTTGTAATCTGTAGTACAGATCCTCCCTGAATTTTCCTGCCCTTACTTCAGTAGCAAGATTCTTATTGGTGGCTGCCACGACACGAACATCCAGTCTTATCGGTTTGTTACTTCCGATTCTTGTCACTTCTTTTTCTTGAAGCACCCTTAGGAGTTTCGTCTGTAGGTGGAGGTCCATTTCTCCGATTTCATCCAGGAAGATGGTGCCTCCATTTGCTTCTTCGAATTTTCCGATTCTTCGTTCACGGGCATCTGTGAAGGCTCCTTTCTCATGCCCGAAAAGTTCACTTTCTATCAGGTCGGATGGAATGGCACCCATATTGACTGTAACGAATGGTTTTCTGGCTCTTGGAGAGTTATAGTGAATGGCTTTGGCCACCAACTCTTTTCCTGTGCCACTCTGGCCGGTCACAAGCACCATGATATTGCTTTTCTCTACTTTTTGGATCAGTTTGAGGATGCGCATTACAGCACCGCTGTTTCCAAGGATGGTGTTGTATTTATTCCTATCGATAACAAGGTCTTTCAACCGGTCGTTTTCGTTTCTTAATTCGATCTGTTTGCAGAGGCTTCGGATGGAATTTTCGAGATTCACCACTGAATTCTCATTCTTGATGATGTAGTCAATCGCTCCCCGGCGGTAGGTGTCAATCACGACATCCAGTTTTTCCTGCCCTGAAACCATGATACAATGGATGTCCTGGTTGTAATTCTTTATTTTTTCCATCAGATCGATTCCATTCATTCCCGGCATCAGGTAATCGATGCTTACGATGTCGGGATTCAGGTGCAGATTGGTGATGCAATCTTGCGGATCGGTGAATGCGTGCACTTCCACATTGTCCATCTTTTCGAGGGTCATGCGGATGATACTGTTCAGGAACTGATCATCCTCTACGATGAAAATGCGCGTAATTGACATGGTTTTAACACATTGTTGTGTATGTTTTTATAATAAGAAGGCCATTTGGGTTGCACTCAGCAGTACCTAAAAATCTAAATTTCGATACTGAATCTTACAGTCTGAAACGCATTGAAAAGCCGCATTATTCTAACCCTATTCATTCTTTTTTTGGCCACTCCCTTGTGGATGAGGATTTCCTGGGAGTTCACTCCTGAGCGTAATCTGAATATCCTCATACTTGACAAGACAGTGCTGAATTCGGCAAGCTTCAAACATCGATCTATCAACTGGATTCTTGACCATGAGAAATACGTAAAAAAAGGTGGTTCGTTCTATGATATCAATCGGGATTATTTCGGTTTTTTCCCTCAGGCCAACGAGAAATATCTCATAGCTGATTTTGATAAAATGGGCGAAGCTGAGATCGATAGTGTTGCTGAGGCGAACGATGTAGCCTATTATGCGGATACATACGGTATTATGGGTTATGAATGGTACAGACGCCTTGACCGAAACGATAACCCTGGCAGCATATACGGCGGACTATCCGAAAAGGACCTGCAAGTGATGGATAAGATGGCGGAGAAGAAAAAGCTGATGATAGCGGAATTCAATACGGTCGGATTTCCTACACCACCTGAGATCAGGAAAAAGTTTGAAAAAAAAACAGGTATGTCCTGGACCGGTTGGATTGTGCGCTCTATTTCTTCGCTTGATACCACATTCAATCCCGATCTTCCCCGTTGGGTGGTGAATGAGTACCGATCCAAGAACAACGGCAAATGGCCATTCCATGCTGCAGGGATATTGTGTGTTCACGAGTCTGGTAAAGTCCTGGTTCTTGAGAATGGTAAAGGACTGAAGGATTGGATTCCTGTCATCGATTGTCGCGAATTGTTCAAGCAGGAAACGGGTGTTACGGATCCGCTTATCTATCCATTTTGGATGGATGTATGGAAGGTGGAGAACGACTCCAATGATATAGTAGCTACCTATAAGCTACCGGTGAATCCTGCAGGCGCCTCAATGCTTGCCAAAGAGGGAATTCCAGTCTCATTTCCTGCCATAGTTCGTCGAACAGTTGGGTTCAGATTTTATTATTTCTGCGGTGATTTCGCCGATAACCCCACAAAATTCCGCTTTGCCAAACTAATGGGCATTACAGGATTGAAATTCCTGCTGTACAATGCAGTGGACCGGACCGATCGAAACAGGTTCTTTTGGGAATTCTACCTGCCAATGATGCAGGCAATTTTAGCAAAAGAAGTGAGGTGAACTCAGTCAGTTTCACTTGCTCCCACTGAATCCGGTCCTTTTCATTTCTCCCCAATTCTTGATGCCTGTCATCAGATCCAGATTTCCTCTGATGGCATTATAAACATTGATAGGGTGTATGAATAGCGGCTCTATGAGTGCGGTTCCCAGTAAACGGAGCACATCACGTTTTCGTTTGTATTGATGGAATGAAAGTTCTTCGAAAAGCAAAGCTCCCGATGAATACATGAATGCGAATGCATAAATGAGAAAGAACAGCACAATGAAAAGCTCGATGTTCAGAATACCGAGAAAGGTCATCATGATCAAATAGAGGAAGGCGATGGTCTCTACAATCGGAGCCATCCACTCGAATAGGAACCAGAACGGCATGCTTACCATGCCCAGAAAGCCGTATGAAGGATTGAAAATGATTTTTTTGTGCATCCAAAGTGTTTCAGCCGTTCCTCTGGTCCATCGATTACGTTGCTTACCAAGAATAGTGAGATTGGAAGGTGCTTCTGTCCAGCATAAAGGATCGGGAAGATAAACGACCTTGTACTGTTGCTTTCTTTCTTCCATGAGTCTGCGCATACGGATCACCAGCTCCATGTCTTCGCCAACGGTTTTATGATTATATCCTCCCGCTTCGATTGCCAGTTTCTTATCGAACATACCGAAGGCACCGGAGATGAGAATCAGTCCGTTTATACGGCTCCAGGCCATTCTTCCCAATAGAAAAGCACGAATGTATTCCAGTACTTGAATTCTAGGGATGAGCTTCTCGGGTAATCTGACCTTGATTATCTTACCGTCTTTCACCTCGCACGAATTGGCAATTCGTACGACGCCTCCCACTGCAATTACCTGTTCTGCGCCACGTTCTTCCATGAAGGGCTTGACCATCTTCAAAAGGGATTCGTACTCAAGTACGCAATCCACATCGATAGCGGCGAATAATTCATGTCTGGATACGTTAATACCGGCATTCAAAGCATCCGCTTTGCCTCCGTTTTCCTTGTCTACGACGGTGAGTTTTCCAAGTGAAGGAATCCTTGATTTGTAAATCCCTCTTATCCGCTTGCAATCGAGCACTTGGTCGTATGCGTAGGGTACTTTTTCCAAATCATACCCTTCGATCATCAACTGAAGTGTTTCATCCTTGCTGCCATCGTTGATGATGATCACCTCGAAATTCACATAGTGGATGTTCAGTAACGATCTTACATTCTCGACGATGGTCTTTGCTTCGTTGTAGGCTGGAGCTATGATGGAGATAGAGGGCGCGGTCGGCGCAGTAAGGATATCCCGGTAATCGATGAATGAGTTTCTCCGGATGTATTTGATGATTTCTCTTGCGGAAAGTATGGACAAGACCAGGTAGGTGGTGAATAAGGAAAGGCTATAGATCAGAATGAAGTGATCAGCGAAACGAGTCAGGTAGTAGAAAAATAGTCCCATGTGTTTTTCAAATCCTTGAATCCATAGCGTGTCGTACAGCAGTAGCCACCCTTTGATCTTGCGTAACGATGATGCGCTCTATGGCTGAAACACCGCCTTCCCCTAGCGTAAGCAGACATTTGGTCGCTTGAATGTATGTCTGGATCGAATCTGCCGGACGTCGTAAAAGTCCAATCAAGAAAACTCCTGAACGTTCAGTTGCAATCTGTTGCAAGGTCACTAGCATCTCTGAGCGCACCTCTGCTTTTTCTTGTTCATAGCTTTCAATGATCTTTTCTTCCGCCAAGCCTGCATTGCATGCACGGATTGCGCGAAGTATCAGGATTTTTTTATGGTCGTCAGCGTTTTCCATCAGATTCAGAAGGCGCGGGATGCTCTGCAGTTGATTGAACCTTCCGATCATATAGATGGAGAAATCGACTACGGACGGATTCGAGGAGTCCAGCCACCTGCTGAAATCCGGGACAACGATATCCGGAATCCGCAACATCATGGCGTAAATGTTCGCCTGGTCCCAGTCGCTCAGCCATGACGACTCTTCATCAAGAAAAGAGAGGTGATCACTTTCGCTTAGCTTCATCAAGACCACCCGTGCTTCATACCGTACAATTTCGTTCGGGTGGGAGAGGAATGGCCTTACATATCCGCAGGATTCTTTGATGTTCATCAGTGCCAGATTGCGCATGCCTTTGGCTACCATATGCCATTGTTTGTCATGCAATAAAGCCAGTTGATCTTCATGGAATCCAAGTGTACGGTATAGTGTTTCCAGTCTTTTAGAGATATCTCCGGAGAAATTAGAATGCATGTGTATTAGTGCATCGGAGAGTATTTTTCTTGATTCTTTTTTTATGAGATCCTTTTTCGAGAAGCAATCCTTGACCTTGCCTTCGTTCGACAGATCCATATTCGAAAACAGCAATTCGTTGAAAACCGGAGAGTATATTTCGAGCAGTCTCACTTTCCACCATTCCCGCTTGGTTTTCCTGATTCTGCTGGTGAATACGATAAAAAGAAAAATCAATGAGATACACACCAGGAACAGCGTGCACGCTACAAGCACGCGCAAATGAACCGGGAACACATGAACAGCTCTTTCCAGCTCTTCCTGAGAGTATTCTATATCGGTCCAGCTTATCTGTAAAAGTGCAATCAGCATTTTTTCTGTATCATAATATCCAGGTCTGCTTGCTTCAGTCTTCTTTTTTCCTCAGCTCTTCCAGCTCCTGTTCCACATGAATCCTACGTTCATTCATATAGACCTTCAGACCTGGTATGAAATTGCCGGGATCCATCGGATCTCCGATAGTGGATTCAAAATTGGTATCGAAATCGGTGTTCGAATACATCTTATTGACGTCGGCATATACTGCGGTACGGATACGTTGCTTGAGGCTATCAATCGTCGAATTTATTCTGTCAGGCATCAGGTCATTCAGTAAAAGATTGTCCACCATCTGAAGGTATTTTTCACGCAGGTAGCGGTTTTGAACTATCGTACGGTCAAGTAAAGGCCTATCGCCTTTATAAGGCACCGAATCAGGCTTCAGGATACTCATCCGCGAGATTTGCGGGAAATTCAATACGGGATTCCATGCCGCAAAA
>JBJSZR010000490.1:0-3536 GCA_046090385.1 Bacteroidota bacterium | reverse complement strand
AACCAAGAGTTGTTGGCAGTGGCAGCTTGGACTTGTACTTGCTCTACGTGTTCCGGCACTTTGTGCCGGGTCCCCATCAGGAACCGTTTCAGTGAGTGCTCAGGGAGGTTCGACACCATATTCTTATTCATGGTTGAATGGTGGAGCCACCACCTCCGCTATAAGCGGACTTTTAGCAGGCAATTATACATGTATGGTCACCGATGCGAATGGATGCACTACGAGTGCAATGGCCAATGTAGCCCCGCAAATCACAGTCATTCCTGTCGCACTAGCGACACCAGCGACAATTTGCCCGGGAGAAAACGTATCACTGCAAGTAACCGGAGGCCTTTCTTATTCCTGGTCCGACGGTGCAACGGATTCCATAAGAGTGGTGAATCCAGGATCCACGACCCAGTATTCAGTTATTGCGACCGACCAGAACGGATGTACTGGTTCTGATTCTTTGATCGTTCAAGTCGCCCAACAGCCTCAGGCATTGTTCAGTGTCCAGCCGGTTTGCTTTGAAGATACCAGCTCATTCAAGCAGCAATCTTCGGTTTCATCCGGAATCATTTCAAACTATTCCTGGAATTTCGGAGACGGAAATACGTCTGCCGGAACACAGCCGAAACATTTTTATCCGACCCCCGGTACGTATCCGGTAACCCTCGTTGTCAATACGAATGCCGGATGTGTCGATTCACTTACACTTTACGCTGTGGTTCACCCCTTACCCATAGCCAATTGGACTTCCGGTCTGCAATACGGATGTATTCCATTACCGGTCGATTTCACAGCACAAACCGTTAATGGTTTAAGTTACCAGTGGGCTTTCGGTTCATTGATCGGTAATGAATCGTCTCCAACTGTCATATTCGATCAGCCTGGAAAATATTCGGTCATGCTTTCGGTAACGGATGCAAACGGATGCACCGACGATACTTTGACAGAAGATTATGTAGAGGCTTATCCTGTTCCGGAGTCAGGCTTTTTTATAAACCCCAATTATGTCACCGAGCTGATGCCACGTGTCGAGTTGATGGATGCATCTTCAGGCGCAGTGGATTGGTATTGGGATTTCGGCGACACTACGGTTTCAAGCGATCGCGAACCTTCGCATACATACGCGTATCCAGGCACCTACGAAATCCGCCAAGTGGTTCGGAATAACTTCGGTTGTATCGATACGCTGGTGCGTACATTGGAAGTGGGACGGGATTATGCATTCTATATTCCCAACGCTTTCACACCCAATGGAGACGGCACGAACGATTTTTTCGAGGTGAAAGGATATAATTACTTCGGTTATCGTATCGAGATTTTCAACCGTTGGGGCAAGCAAGTTTTCATATCCGAAAATCCTGAAGTGAGTTGGGACGGATCGCAACGCGGTGAACACGCACAACAAGGGGTTTATGATTATGCGGTTGATTTCAAGGATGTGTTCGGTAAGCCGCATAAGCTATTCGGTCGCGTCACAGTGATACGTTGATCCATAACCGTCGTATATTCGTTTTTTAAAGCAGCATGACACCTGAACTGCTCATTGAAAAGTTCCATTTGAAACCGCATCCGGAAGGAGGCTATTTCATAGAGACCTATCGAAGTGCGGAGGTTATTCCACATCATGCGCTTCCTGAAAGATTCGAGGCTGAAAGGAATTTTTCCACGGCTATTTATTTTTTATTGATCGGTGATGAGTTTTCTTCATTTCACCGCATCGCTGCGGACGAGCTTTGGCATTTTTATATTGGCAGTCCGGTAGAAATAGTAATGATCGACAATGATGGAAAAACTTCCCAAATCATCCTGGGACAGGATATCCTGTCAGGAGAATCAGTACAGTTTTTGGTTCCAGCAGGAGTATGGTTTGCGTCCAGATGCATGGAATCTTCGGGCTTTTCATTCGTAGGATGTACGGTTGCACCAGGATTTGATTTTTCTGATTTCGAATTGGCTGAAAAACAAAAACTGATAGAGTTTTTCCCGCAACATGGAAAGTTGATAAGCCGGTTCACACGCTCCTGATCGTTTGCGACGAAAATCAGTTTCAGCACTCTATGGCTTTTGTATATTGTCGGACACAAAACATCGCCATGAAAAGATTGTTACTGCCCGCCCTGACGTTGTTCGTCAGCACTTGCATTGCGCAGTTCACCAGTACGTTGAACCTTAATACGGTTGTCAGCGATGCGCCTGTCATCGAAGAGGCGGTGCCCATCGCTGCCGGTTCAGGTGGAAACACGATGGTCACTTATTTCAAGCAGAATCCGCTGGGCAATCCGTACGACTTCTATTTGCAGACGCTTGATGAGAATGGTAATTATTTGATCGGTCCGAACGGAGCGGTGGTCAGCAACTATCCTCAGAATACCGCCATTTTCAAGTATGATATGAAAGCCGACAACGAAGGGAATATCGTAGCGGCCTTTCAGGATGAACGCAGCGGAGCCCTCGATGTCGTTGCCTATCGCGTCACGCCGGGAGGATCTTCTGTTTGGGGACCTGCGGGAGTTGCATGTTATGATCCTGCGGCTTCAGGAGGTATTGCACCTGGCGTGGGCATACTTTCCAGTAACGATGCGATTGTCGCCTGGTCAGCCGATGGTTCGCCCAAGGATTGGATTTCGATCCAGCGTATTACTCCGTTAGGTGTTCCGGTATATGCCACCCCGGTTCGCATCATCGACTCTACGAATCTGGCAAGCTATTCCAGGCCGCAGGTGGTGCCCATGCAGAACGGCGACTTCATGGTGCTTTATGTCAGGCAGACAGGAAATTTCTTTCCGTATACCAACACGATGTTCATGCGTCGGTATGACATCGGCGGACAACCCGTTTGGGCGCAGCCGGTGCAAGTATCGACCAATACCATCACCTTCTTCGATTATCCGTCGGTGATTCCTGACGGAAACAATGGAGCCTATGTGGCGTTCGCTTCGGGCAATCCGTTGAACACAGCGCTCATCGACACATGGGTGCAACACATCGACCAGAATGGTAATCTGTGGAGCGCCACGGGCACAGCAGCTGTTTCCGGAGTCGCTTCACAGCGCATGTCGCCCAAGATCCGCTTCGAAGGAAGTATGCCGCATCCGGTGGTGTTGATCAAAGAAACTGATCCCGGACAGAGTTATTCTGCAGTGACGATTCAGGCATTTGATACGACCACTGGCGCAGCTTTATGGACACCGTCTGGTGTTTCCGTAACGACACTTGGCAACGATTACGACGAACCGTTCGATCTGCGTGATATCTGTGGCAACATGATGATCGCGTTCACACGTGCGAATGCAACGGGAGCCGATCTGTATGCGACGAAGGTCGATTACAACGGTGCAGCGATGTGGCCATCGCCTTTATCCGTTTTGTCGAATGCCACGGGCAACAAGTTCCGTGTGCAGTTGACGCCGTCGTATTCATCGCAGGGCATCTCGCAGGTGGTGGCGGTGTGGGAAGACGAGCGTAATGGTCGCGGCGTGTATGCACAGAACATCGCGTGCGACGGATCGACAGGACCGTTATATACCACGGGAGTCGGCAGCATGGTG
>JBJSZR010000489.1:0-2286 GCA_046090385.1 Bacteroidota bacterium | reverse complement strand
CTACTGGCTTTTCGGTCTTCTGCCTCCAAAAGATCGATCATTGGTGCATCGCTCCTGACAGAGTAAAAACATTTTGCTCCGGCACCGATGATTTTCAAATAGGGCAGTCGCCGGCTTTCAACCTGCTCCTGCGACCACTTGATTTCTTGTGAAAAGACGATAGAAGTCCTGAAGAGCGATACTACTGGGAGGATGAAACTGAAAATTAAAATACTGGAGTTCCGCAAGGTGTCATTGTTTGATGAATCGGTAGCGACCCTTTTCTGCGCCCCACACTTGTTTGTCAGCTTCATCGAAGCCTCTGTTCCAACTGAGCAATATGCCTTTTGAAATAATGACTTCCGAGGTCGTGTATCGAGCACCTTTTCTGTCGCTGGGGCAATTTTTTCCAACCGTACCTCCGGTGAATCTCCTTTTTTCAAAGGACAATTCAACGGCACATCCCTCCTTGACTTGCAGTGAATCGGGAGTAAGATTTTCGAATCCGTGAGGTTGTCCTGCAAATCGCAAAGGGTCATTCATCGTATGGATGATACTCACGAACTTTCCAGGTTGTGGTTCTATTACATGATATACACGCTGACGGTATGGTTTTTTTTCTGAACCGGCAACAGCTTGTTCTACGTATAGCCAGAAGCCATCGGTACGTGAAGGCCAAATCCTGGTCATCTTCAGCAGGATATCGAAGTAAGCAACTGAGTCAGCCATGTGCTGCTTCCGGCTGCTGAACGAACCTTCCATCCAATTGCAAAGTTTTCTGAACTTGACGGATTGAGCAAGGTTATTGAAAGGGATTGTCAGAAGAAATAAAATCAAAACCGGTCGTTTAAGTAAATCTTTCATAGCGTACCGTATTAGTGAATGATCAAACTTTGCATTCAACCGATCCAGATGGGCTTCATTGCCTCACTACAAGATAGTCAACAATCCGTGATGCGGTTGCAGAATCGATTTCCGCACCGTATACATGAATCATCTTATCGACTGATTTTTGCCATGCTTTTTTTGAAAGCTTCGGTTGCATGAGTGCATATCGGGCAGTGTGACAGGTCTGACAGTTTGCGATGAAATCTTCCGAGCCTGGCCCGGGTTCAATGATCATATCCACTGCATTTGCTTCCGGCAAATCTGTTGCGGCAATCGCCTCGTCTGCTACCACAATGGGCTTTTCCGCCTGACTGCATGCAAGCAGAGTCATCAGGATTGAAAGTAGAACTGTTTTTTTCATTTTTCTGTCACGAATACGGATAACATTTCAATTTCATTTTTCATATATCCGCTACGATTCCACTGTGTGACCGGCTGGCTTTCGCCACTGCGACTGGTTGCTTTTACCATCAGATGATTCATGCCGGTCTTTTCCGGAATCCAGTTGAATCGCCATCTTCTCCACGCATATTTTCCGAGTTCTCCATCCAGTCGCGCAAGCTGCCAGGTAGTGCCACTGTCTGTTGAAAGTTCCACCTTGGAAATTCCATCACCACCTTCGAATGCTAATCCTTGCACTTCAATGGATTCACCTTCATTGAGTGTGCTGCCACCCTCCGGTTTCACAAATATCGATCGGATGGCGATCCGCCGGATGGGTTCGGTGATTTTTGCAAGACTGTCAGGTGATTCGTTTCCGTTTCGGACATTTTTCGGTACGAGATAGGCTTTTTGCATCCAGAAACCTTTGAAAGTATCTTTATAAACTCTTATTTCATTCAACATCCCGACCCAATAGGTAGCGTACCAGCCGGGAACTATCAACTTTAACGGAGCGCCATTGAGGAGAGGAATGGTATCTCCGTTCATCTCGAAAGCTACCAACACTTCTCCATCCAGTGCACGCCCTATTGGTAAGGTTTTAATGAAGTCAGGGGTCTTTGATAGCGGTGGGTCATCCAAGCCGTTGAAGGCCACTTCCAGTGCGCCGTCTTTTATGCCCGCTTTCTCAAGAATAGCTTTAAGCGGAATACCTGTCCAACGTGCATTTCCCATTGCACCGTTCTTCCATTGAACTCCCGGTACACCTGGTTCGAATTGCTGTCGCGAATTTCCTGCGCACACGGCAAGGGCAGGCATGGTGATCGGCGTGAAATCGTTTTTCAGATCCTTCAGTGAAAGTGTGAGAATCTGTTTCACATGCCCGGTGACTCGTAGCCGGAAAGTGTCAGTGTCTATCTTATCAGGCATTTGGGAAAGATGCCACCTTACGAAAAACACATCGTTGGGCGTGAAGTCCTCAGTGAAATATTTCTGTGGAGTTTCGAGGTTGTAGGGGCGCTCAGTCCGCAAAATCAT
>JBJSZR010000488.1:0-3433 GCA_046090385.1 Bacteroidota bacterium | reverse complement strand
CGGATTCCGATTCCCGTTCATTGCAACGCTCTCCCGGCCTTTCATGAAATACACGATGAATAATTTCATCGTCCCTGCAATTTTCCTTTTGCTCTATTGTTGGAACATCGTCGGGTTCCAGATGGAGAACGAATTACAGAGCAGATGGAATGTATTCATCGAACTTATCGCATTCCTTTCGGGCGTTACTTTGGTTGTGATCCTGGCTTTGACTTATTTCTTCACGACCAACAAGGACATTGTTCTCATGTTCGGAGTGGCGACATCCGATTCTGATCCGAATGCACCTATTGCTGAGCACCTGGATGAAAAACAGATAGAACGCAACAAGAGGAAAAGGCGTACCTCCACCTTATACCTCAGAGAGTGGCGGGTCGATACCTACCTCAGCACGCCTTTAAAAGTGAAATATGTACGGCGCACAGGACATTATTCCCGTGAAATGCTTCAATCGGTTTTCAAGCAGAATCATCTGAATGCGGCGGTAGTAGAGCTAATTGTTTTCAGCTTGTTCATTTTAATGGGCCTTTTCAAAGACCATCAGTTTTTCAAGATACCGGCCGCTTCAAGCGTGATGCTGACGTTTTCAATGCTGATAATGCTGAGCAGTGCATTCCGATTTTGGCTTAAATCATGGTCAACAACCGTGTTCATAGGACTCGTGCTGATCGTGAACCTGCTCAGTTCATATGGCGCATTCCGGATCGAAAACAAGGCATACGGGCTCGAATATGAAACCGGAAATGCTCCTTATAACCTCGGCTCCATTGATGCGCTCACTGAAGAGGAGATCATCAAATCGGACTACGACAGCACCTTGAAAATACTTCAATCCTGGAGGAGTAAATTCAGCGATTCCCTGAAACCCAAGATGGTTTTCATCAATTGTTCAGGAGGCGGATTGCGCGCATCTATCTGGTCATACCGTATCATGCAGCTGGCCGATAGCCTTAGCGGTAACCGGTTCTTGGAAAGCAGTCAATTGATCACCGGAGCATCCGGAGGAGTGATGGGAGCCAATTATTACAGGGAAATTTCACTGAGGAAAAAGAACGGAGAGAAAACCGATCCGCTCTCATGGAAACATCTTGATAACATCGGTAAAGATCTGCTGAATCCTGTAACCTTCAGCATCACAGTCAGCGATTTGTTCTTCAACGTACAAAGGTTCAAGATCGGCAATACCGCCCATGCAAAAGACCGCGCTTACGCGTTCGAAAAACAATTCAATGAAAACACAGGCAGGGTTTTCGAGGACAAAACACTTGCGGATTATGCGGTCGATGAAAAGCTGGCGAGGATTCCTATGGCATTGATTACGCCGGCAATCGTGAATGACGGCAGGCGGCTGTTCGTCTCTGCCCAACCGGTAAGTTACCTGACCACCGGTTTCAACGACAGTACATTTGACTATAAAAAGACCGTAGACGGGATCGAGTTCAGGTCTTTATTACACGATCAGTTAGCCGACAGTATACGGTTCCTGACATTGTTGCGCATGAATGCCACCTTCCCATACATCCTACCCGCGGTTGCGCTTCCCACTGAACCGATGGTCAAAGTGATGGATGCGGGCATTCGCGATGTAACCGGACTTAAAAGCTCGCTACGCTTTCTTCATGTATTCAAAGAGTGGATCGAAAAGAACACGTCAGGCGTAATATTCGTGGACATCAGGGATTCACACAAGGAGCGACCGCTTGAAAGCAATGGTCAACCGGGAATACTTGACAATCTGGCCACACCGCTGGGCAATATCTACAAGAACTTGCTTACGACACAGGATTACAACCAGGATGAAGCATTCGAATATGCCAAAAGCTGGATGAATGCACCATTCGATTATGTCCTGTTCGAATTGCCCACCAAGGAGCAGGAAATTTCACTGAGTTTCCACCTTACAACAAAGGAAAAAATGAGGGTCATAAATGCCGTTGGATTGCCACGGAACAAGGAGTCCATGGACCGCTTACAACAGTTACTGGAGGCGAACAGTATCAGATGAATCCGTCAGAAAGCCAGTAGCTCCCTTATCGCGGTGTCAAGACGGTTTTTAGCAAGGAAATTATTTTCCAGTTCCAGGTTCATTGGAACAGGAGTATCAAGACTGCCGCAGCGCACCACGGGAGCATCGAGTTGCCTGAAGCAATGCTGATTGATATGAGCTGCTATCTCTCCGCCAATGCCACCTGTAAAAGTGTCCTCATGCAAGACTAGAACACGTCCAGTGCGGCATGCACTTTCCTCAACAATCTCCTTGTCCCATGGTAATAACGACCGGAGGTCGATCAGATCGACACTTATTTCAGGGTTACGGTCTATCCACTCCAGCGCCCAATGGACGCCCAAACCGTAGGAAATGATGGAGATCTTCTCTCCGGAACGGATACGAGCAGCTTTGCCGATTTCAAATGAAAAATAACCTGCCGGGACTTGTCCGCTAATGCTTCTGTAAAGCGCTTTGTGCTCGAAGAACATGACCGGATTCGGGTCGGCTATGGATGAAATGAGTAAACCCTTGGCATCGGCAGGAAAAGCCGGGTAAACCACTTTTAATCCGGGAGTGTGAAAAAACCAGGCTTCGTTGGACTGAGAGTGAAAGGGACCGGCGTTTACACCTGCTCCGGTGGGCATCCGTACGACCACATCTACGTTCTGTCCCCATCGATAATGAGTTTTGGCCAGATTGTTCACGATCTGGTTGAAGCCACAGGTAACGAAATCTGCGAACTGCATTTCGACGACTGCTTTCATCCCATTGATAGCAAGACCTTGCGCTGCGCCGACAATTGCGGATTCACACAACGGCGTATTTCGGACCCTTCCTTTTCCAAACTCATCCGTAAAGCCTTGTGTCACTTTGAAAACACCTCCGTAATCGGCGATATCCTGACCCATCAGAACAAGATTGTCATGCCTGCGCATAGCTTCCCGAAGTCCGTCGGAGATGGCATCTACGAACCTCATTTCGATGGTTTCGGCGGAGGGTTCAACCGCATTCTCCAGCTGGTCGGAATACATGTCACCTAACTCGACTGAGGTATCCGGTTCGGGAGAAACTTCTGCAAATGCTGTCTCTAAATTACTTTCGATTTCTTGCTTTATCTCTTTCCTGGTCAATGCAATATGAGTCTCGTCAATAACACCTTGTTTGAGTAGAAAATTCTCGTAATTGTTTACGGGGTCTTTCTTGCCCCACTTGTCAAAAAGCTCTTGAGGCACATATTTGGTTCCAGAGGCCTCTTCATGACCACGCATACGGAAGGTCAGACATTCGACCAGTACGGGACGGGGTCGTTGGCGGATGGATGCAGCCAATTCTGTAAATAGTTTTCGTGTGGCAAGGATGTTATTACCGTCCACTTGTACGGCTTCCATACCATAGCCAATGCCTTTATCGATGAACTGCTTCATCCTGAATTGCTCGTTGCTG
>JBJSZR010000487.1:0-5157 GCA_046090385.1 Bacteroidota bacterium | reverse complement strand
GATGCCGGAGTCGCCGATAATGGCAAATTGCCTGGATTCCGTAGCAAGGTATATCAGCACTCCATTACGTTCGGCTGTTTGATCCATGCCGACTTCATGGAAAATGAAAGCGGCACGGTCCATGACGTTTCCTTGGCATTGACGCTCGATGAAAAGCCTGATTTCACCGGAAGTCATCAGCTCGGCATCGGTGATGGCAGCCTCGATTTTCAGTTGCTCATCGCGACCGATAGTGGAATTGGGGGGCATTTTCAGGTAAGCTTACTCGCTCTTGCCAAAATCGACTTGAGGTGCTTTTTCCGCACCGGAGTCCGACTTGAAGTAAGGCTTTTCGGAAAAACCCATCAGATTGGCGATAAGCACACGCGGGAATTTCGCGCGAGAGGTGTTGTATGATTTCGCTGATTCGTTGAATTGGCGTCTGGATTCATTGATCCGGTTTTCAGTGCCGGCCAGCTCATCGCGAAGACCGTTGAAACTTTCCATCGCTTTCAATTGAGGGTAATTTTCAGCTACGGCCAGTAGCCTTGAAAGTGAGCCACTGAGCTGCGCCTGTGCCTGCTGGAACTGTTCCATTTTTTCCGGCGTGAGTTCATTGGCATTGATACGTATGCCGGTCGCATTTGCACGGGCCTGGGTAACTGCTTCAAGTGTCGATTTTTCAAAATCGGCAGCTCCCTTCACAGTGCTGACCAGATTCGGTATGAGATCCAAACGGCGCTGGTATTGATTCTCCACGTTCGACCACGCCTTGTTCACGTCTTCACGCGATTCGATCAGGCCGTTGTATGACGAAATGGCCCAAATGGCAGTAATCAATATCCAGAAGAGTAATACTGCAGAACCAATTAATATGATTTTTTTGCTACTATTCATGATTGTAAAGGTAGTTATTGAATTATTTATTCATCAATCTATCAAACCGTCCGCGTGAAATCCTTCAACAGTTGCTCCAGCTGGCCAGCGGAGTGACTGCCTATTCTGAAAGGAGTTCCTTTTTCGTCCACCACCTCGATGGCTTCAGTGCCATCGGTGTAAAACCGTACTTCATTTCTCCACTTCAGATTGAAAACAGGATTGTTCAGATGGTATTTACTGTAACGCGTCCTAACCACCTTTCTGATGTCTTTCACAGGGATCACTACAGGTTTTCCTGACCAAAGCCCGCCAAGCTCCAAGCGATCGCGATAAAGACGTATCCTTATATGGAGTACGAACAACAACAGGATAGACACAATGATGATTCCCACACCTAACCAGAAAAACAAATCACCATTTCTGCCATTCATTTTCTTCCACCAATAGACGCCGAAACAAAAAAGCATGAGCAACAGCCTTCGTAATTGCGAGAGACGATTGTAGCCGAGGTATTGCTTCTCTTCGTAGATAGGTTGTTCTTTCATGACAGCCAACGGAACAACAAAATGTTACGGGTGTTTTCAGTGACCTTTACGTTTTCGCTGATCCGATGCCCTAAGATACAAATAATCTCTCCCGCGCTTAAAACTACCAAAGTGCGCTCTTTCTCTGAAACCGAAAGTTTCCCGTCGGTCAAAAAATCGCTGATTTTTTTATGATTCCTCATTCCTAGTGGTCTGAAGCGGTCCCCGCTTCGCCATTTCCGGATTTCTAGCGGAAAGATCACATGTTCTGCATCCAGCATCAACTGTCCTTCCGCTAGTTTTTTCTCCGAACCGACTCTGTAGCGCTGTCTGCCTACGTATAATTTGCCTTCGATGAATTTCAAATGCCCTGGAGCACTCTTTAAGATCTTAGGCTCTTCAGCGTCGATAGCGATATCCTGTAATATTAATCGGTGCCTGTCACGGATGATCTCCTTGTCACCATCGCGAAAGCGTTTGCCGGGTTTTCCAACCACCAATAATTTTTCAGGTTCATGTGTATCGAATCCTTCCATCTTTAGCAACGAGTGCAATAATTCCTCCGGATTTGGTCGGTCATTGATTTCTTCTAAGTGAATGACTTTGCATTTGTTTTTACGCTGTATCAACTTTTTCGATAAATCGGATAGCCGCTCATCATGCAGCGTGCGTGAGAGCTGAAGCCGCTCCAGGTTGCCTCGCATCACTTCGATGAATGAAGGCTGCAGTTTTTCCATCAAAGGAATCAATTGGTGTCTGATGCGGTTACGCAGGTAGTCGTCTTTAAGATTAGAGCTGTCCTCCCGGTACGCAAGCCTGTTTTTGCTTACATAGTCTTCTATTTCGACCCTCGTTGCGAAGGTCAACGGCCGTATGATCCGCCTGTTTCTGACGGGAATTCCGGTGAGGCCGTGTATGCCAGTACCTCTTATCAGGTTGATGAAAAATGTTTCAATGGAATCGTTCAGATGGTGTGCGGGTGCTATGGACGTGTATCCGTGTTCCTCTGCGATTTTCTCCAGCCATACATACCTCAAGTCACGCGCACCTTCCTGCAATGTCAACTTATGTTTTTTACAGAAGTCTTTCGTATCAGCCTCGAGCTGGTGAAACTTCACTTTGAGCTTCTTTGACAGCCGGTGAACTGCTACTGCATCGTCATCCGATTCTTTGCCGCGCAATGAGTGATTTACATGGGCAATGCTGAATAGGACATCCGATTCTTTGAAAAGGTGCGCCATGGCCACCGAATCTTTTCCGCCACTTACGGCCAACAGTACTCTATCGCCCGAGGACACGAGGCCTTTTGTTCGCAGATTTGAAATGAAACGGGACTTTAGGGTTTCCACGCCCCGAAATTACACATTCCTAAGCCAGATGAACTGACACTGGTCACTCCAGCGCTTTAACCATGGTTTCTGCTTTGAGAAGGCATTCATGGTATTCTTGCTCGGGATCGCAACCGATTGTCAGTGCACTGCCTGCCATCATGGACAGGTAGCCGCTCGCTGCATTGTATTGGATACTCCTGATGACCACATTGAAGTCGAAGTCCTCTTCAGGGGTTACATATCCGACACACCCGGAATAAAGTCCCCGAGGGCTGTCTTCATATTCGTCGATCAGTTGCAAGGCACGTAATTTCGGTGCACCGGTCATGGAGCCCATGGGAAATGTATTTCGAATGGCTTCTGTCCATGGTATTCCATCCCCAAGCCTGGCCGTTACAGTACTTATGAGTTGATGAATACGTGGAAACGTCTTTAGTCCCATAAGTTCTTGCACATGCACACTGTTTCTGGCAGCAACTCTGGCCAGATCGTTTCTGACCAGATCGGTGATCATGATGTTTTCGGATTGTTCCTTGGGGTCGTTTCGCAGTTTTTCTTTAAGGAAGGAGTCTTCTGTATCGTTTTTCCCTCTTCGGATAGTGCCTTTTATCGGCTGAGAAATCAAATCGTCGCCTCTCTTTGCAAGATATCGTTCCGGACTTGCGCACATTAAAAATCGACTGTCACAGCGGTAAAAGGCCGAGAACGGCATAGGCGAAACATCTTGGAGTCTGAGAAAAGTGTCCGACGGGTCGATATTGCAATTTTCAATGAAAGATTCCACGCAAAAATTGATTTCATAGATATCCCCTCGTTGGATATGATTCAAGAGACTTTTTGCTTTGTCCAGATAAGAGGCATGTGACGTTCTGTGTGTAAGGGTAGATGTTGTTTTTTTATTCGCTTTCGATCGGGCTGGAATCCGGGTGTGAGAAAGCTGTTCATTGATTTTATTCAATGATTCCTGGTCCTCCGAACCTTCTTTGAAATGAATGACTGCTTCTTCATCTTTTATGATCAGTATGTAGCGAGGTACGAAGAAACCTACGGCTTTGAATCCGATTCCCTCCGGATTTATTGTATGCAAACCATGTATCGGATCTTTCAGTTCATAACTTAAATGGCCGAAAATCCAATCTGAACTGTTTCGCTGAAATCGAAGTAGAGCTTCGAAAGTATCGTCTGTATTTTCAAAATCGAGAACCGAACCCACTGCCGCTATGACATCAAATCTTCCGTAGGGGTCTTTTTGTCCGCTCTTTTCATTATTAGAACAGAGTACCAGCGCTTTGTCAAAGCCTTCGCACCAGCGTATGATAGCTTCAATCGTCGGTTTGTAGTGAAGTATGTGCTGTTTTCGTTCAGGCATTTAAGTAAAATCTTCTTACAAATTTAAGAGGCACGATTGATTCACCTGCACATCTTGACCAAAGCCTCTATCCACTCATCCGAGTCGTTCAGGCTGGGTACAAGTGTCACTTTTTCTCCTCCATGTTCATGAAAAAGCTCATCATATTCGACACCTATCTCATGGATGGTTTCCAGGCAATCGCTCACAAAAGCAGGTGCGAACAACAACAGTCGCTTGTCTCCGGCTTTTGCTCTTTTCTTGATCACATCATCTGAATAAGGTTTTACCCATGGATCCCGCCCAAGGCGCGACTGGAAGCTGATGGTATATCGATCCGGCGGAAGCGCAAGCCGTTCAGCGATTTTGCGCGCGGTCTGGAAACACTGTGCGCGATAACAAAAAGCATTTTTTTCCGAAAGCTTATCGCAGCATCCGTCTTTAAGGCAATGATTGAAACAGTCCGCCTTACGAATCTGTCGCTCAGGCAGTCCGTGAAAACTGAATACGATGTGATCGTAGGAGTCCGGATCGAGCTTACGTCCGTTCTCTGCAAAACAATTGATCATCTCCGGATCGTCGCAGAAACTGTTGATGAATTCGATTTCAGGTACCGTCTCCCAGGTTGAAACGATTTCCATCACCTTTTCATGAACCGACCCGGTGGTTGCGGAAGCGTATTGTGGAAACAGTGGGACGATTTTTATCTTCCTGTAAACAGGCTTTCGGAATTTTTCAAGAGCAGAGGCGACGGAAGGGGATTGGTATCTCATCGCAAACTCCACATGATAGTCTGGGCCGAGGGCCTTTTCTACCCCGTTTTTCTGTGCAACCGTATAGAACATTAAAGGAGACCCCGCTTCGGTCCAGATCTCTTTATAAAGTTTCGCCGACCTGGGTGCACGGAAAGGTGCTATGATGAGGTTTACCAGCAGGAATCTTCCGACAGCATTTATATCGACGACACGCGGATCGCTAAGGAATTCTCGCAAATATTTTCGAACATCACTTGTGGATGGGCTGTCGGGCGTGCCCAGATTCACCAGTAAGACTCCTGTTTTAAGATTCGGCATACCGCGAAGTTATGGTTTAAGCG
>JBJSZR010000486.1:0-1465 GCA_046090385.1 Bacteroidota bacterium | reverse complement strand
GTCAAGATACTTTTTAGCATAAGCAAGCATATCCGAGGTGCTGATTGAATTCACCCACTCCTCGTACTTCAACAGCTCTTTGAGATCCTCAGCATTCTGGTCATTGGAAGATATGGATGAAATCCAGAACTGATTCTCCTTCATGCTTGTCTGACGCTCGCGGACAGATGTCTCCTTGATCTTTATCAGATTTTTCTCTTCACAACCTTTTGTTTTCAACTCTTCGATCACATTCAACGCCGCCTTGGACAAAGGCTCCACATTTTCCGGCGCACAGGAAAAACTGATGGTGAACTCAAGTGAAGGATTAGGATAATGTTTGATACCTGGCGTGCATGATACGCCGTAAACAGCACTCATTTCCTCCCTGAGAACCTCCCTTAAACGTATGTTCAATAATTTGGCAAGTGCTGAAACTTCATTCCGGTTTTTTCGATTGTACTCGAATGCAAGATTGAATCGCATCACAACAGTACTCTTAGGTTCAGTGCCTTTCAGCACGATCCTTTCGAAATTGCCTTTCGGAGAGGTGATGCCAAGATCCCTATAGGAGCTACGTTTTTGGGGAGCAGGAAGCGATGCAAGATACTTTTCTGCAAACGCTCGCAACTTCACCTCATCGATACTTCCGACAAAGCAGAAGGTGAGTCCACCAGCACCCGAGAACCTCTCTCTATAAATCGCCATCACTCTTTCATGATCGATGGCATCCATCATTTCAACGGTTCGAGGACGGAAGCGGGCATTGTATCCGGACATGGCATAAGTCATAGTATCAAAAAAGACGGACTGAGGATCACTTCCTCGGTTCCGTAATGAAGCGGTGGCTTTGACCATATAGGATCGGAAAGCTGCGGTATCCTTTCGTGGAGCAGTGAAATAACCGTACGTCAATTGGAACAGCGTCTCGAGGTCTTTAGGAGCACAAGTTCCATTGACACCTTGGGTTATATCGGAAACATAAGGAGAACAACCTACGATTTTTCCTGACAATGCTTTTTCCAACGTAGTAGCATCGTACGGACCGAGTCCCGACTGATCAATTATTGTAGCGCAAGCAGCAGCATTCAGGAAATCAGACTCTTCATAAATGGACCAACCGCCCCAAGAATAAGAATTCATGATCACCTCGTCTTTGAAATCCGTTTTCTTATACAAGACCCTTACACCATTGGACAATGCCCATTCCTTCACTCCAAGTTCGGTTATGCCTGTCTCCTTTATGATTTTACCAGGCTTCAAGGATGCCTCGTCAACTAATGGCTTGTCGATGACCTTGTCCACGTAAGCTACAAGTTCCAATTGCCGAGCTCCGTTCATGATCTCACGGATCCTGCCGTTAGAAGGCATTTTAAGTTCAGGCTTCTCAGGTGCAGTGACTAAAACGACACAATTTTTACCATCAGTGATCCATTTATCCGCAAACGCATTGACTTCTTCGAGCGTTATTCCGTCAAGGTATTTC
>JBJSZR010000485.1:0-4802 GCA_046090385.1 Bacteroidota bacterium | reverse complement strand
TTGATATCCTCTTTTTTCATGGGTCAGATGGGATGAAAGCCCTGTATTAGCTCGCTGAATAATCGCGACGAATGATGAATTTGGTATTTACAGATAACTTCTGTGCGGCGAGACGCAACGCTTCACGTGCTGTGGCCTCAGATACACCTTCCGCTTCGAAGATGATGGTTCCAGGCTTGATGACAGCCACCCAGAATTCCGGATTACCTTTTCCTTTACCCATACGTACCTCTGCAGGCTTACGGGTGATAGGCTTGTCAGGGAACACACGACACCAAACCTGACCTTCACGCTTCATATAACGTGTCAACGCTACACGGGCTGCTTCGATCTGGCGGGAAGGTATCCACGCTGTTTCCAATGATTTGATACCGAAGGATCCGAATGCAAGTGAGTATCCACGGGTCGCAGAACCCTTGGGCACCATCTTGTGCTGTTTACGGAACTTGGTTTTTTTCGGCTGTAACATGATTTAATGAATTCTTTGTATTGTTGGTTATTATACCTCTGATTAACCGCGCTTCGGACCACGACCACCGCCACCTGAACCACCGCGACCACCACGACCACCGCGACCACCACGGTCGCCACGATCACGTCCGGTTGAAGTTAGTCCCTTGGGAGCGGCAGATGAAGCGGAAGAACCGATGTTCGGAGAAAGATCACGCTTTCCATAAATCTCACCCTTACAGATCCATACCTTACAACCGATCTTGCCATAGGACGTCTGTGCTTCAGCCATTGCGAAATCGATATCGGCACGGAAAGTATGCAGAGGAATACGTCCTTCTTTGTACTGTTCGGTACGCGCAATTTCAGCACCAGCCAATCGACCAGCTACCATGACACGGATACCCTCGGCACCCATACGCATAGTAGAGGCGATAGACATCTTGGCAGCACGACGGAAAGATATACGAGCCTCGATCTGGCGACAGATGCCGTCAGCAACAAGTTGCGCATCAAGTTCAGGACGCTTGATCTCGAAAATATTGATCTGGACATCCTTCTTGGTGAGTTTCTTGAGCTCTTCTTTCAGCTTGTCCACTTCCTGACCGCCTTTACCGATCACAATACCCGGACGTGCCGTGTGCACTGTGACAGTGATGAGCTTCATGGTGCGCTCGATGACGATCTTCGCAACACCGCCTTTTGCAAGGCGTGCGGAAAGGTACTTACGGATCTTCTCGTCCTCGACCAGTTTGTCAGAGTAGTTTTTACCACCAAACCAGTTGGAGTCCCAACCGCGAATGATGCCTAACCTGTTACCGACCGGATGTGCTTTTTGTCCCATATTATTTGTTGATTGCTATTGGGGTTTCTTTTTCTTGTTGTGATTACTCGGCACTTTCTGCTTTTGAAGCTGTAGCTGGAATGGCATCAAGGATGATGGTGACGTGGTTGGAACGCTTCCTTACACGATATCCGCGACCTTGAGGCGCGGGGCGCAGACGCTTCAACATACGCGCACTATCAACGTTTATCGACTTGACATACACTTTGCCCTCATCGATCTTGTCTCCCGATTTGGCTTCCCAATTGGCAATGGCCGACTGCAGAAGCTTCTCCAAACGCTCAGCAGGAGCCTTAGCGTTATAGCGCAGTATATTCATAGCCTGCATAACCTCTTTCCCACGGATGAGGTCCGCAACAATACGCATCTTGCGTGGCGACGTAGGAACGTTCACCAACCGCGCGATAGCGGTAGTCTTCATTATTTCTTTGCGCTTGTCTGCGCTTTCACGTTTTCTGACTCCCATGACAGATGTGTCGTTAGATTCTATGTTTAGGCGTTCTTGTTGCCGCTATGACCGCGGAAGGTACGGGTAGGTGCGAATTCACCAAGCTTGTGACCGACCATGTTCTCAGTTACATACACCGGTATGAATTTATTACCGTTGTGTACTGCGAAGGTGTGACCGACGAAATCAGGAGAAATCATCGATGCACGCGACCAGGTCTTGATCACCGTCTTCTTCTTAGACTCATTCATCTTGTTAACTTTAGTTTCAAGATGGTGAGCGATATATGGGCCTTTTTTGAGCGAACGAGCCATGTTGTTCTTCTTTGTTTTTGATAGGTCCTTCAGGCAATCGCCCTCAAGACATGATTATCACTTTTTCCTTCTTTCGATAATATACTTGTTGGTAGGATGATTCTTGCGACGTGTCTTACGACCCTTTGCATAAAGACCTTTACGTGAACGCGGATGTCCACCTGAAGCACGGCCTTCACCTCCACCCATAGGGTGATCTACGGGGTTCATAGCTACGCCACGTGTACGCGGACGACGACCAACCCAACGTGAAGCACCTGCTTTTCCAAGAGACACTTTGTCATGATCAGGGTTGGATACTGTACCGATGCAAGCCGTACAACTGCTGAGAACCTTGCGGGTCTCACCTGAAGGCAACTTGATGATTGCATAATCACCATCACGAGCGGCGAGCTGGGCATAGGTTCCTGCACTGCGAGCCATTACAGCACCTTGACCGGGTCTCAGTTCAATGTTGTGAATCAAAGTTCCAAGTGGGATATCACGCATGAATAGTGCGTTTCCGATTTCAGGTGCAGCTCCGGTTCCAGATAAGATCTTCTGACCTACTTTGAGCCCGTTTGGTGCTACTATATAACGCTTATCGCCGTCCTTGAAATAGACGAGGGCGATTCGCGCAGAACGGTTCGGATCATATTCAATGGATTTTACTGTGCCTTCAACGCCATGATTATCGCGCTTGAAATCGATCAGTCGGTACATCTTGCGATGACCGCCACCGATGTAACGCATAGTCATTTTCCCGTCCGCATTACGACCACCTGAGCGCTTTTTGCGCACAAGTAATCCCTGCTCCGGTTTGGAAGCTGTGATATCTTCGTAATTGTCAACCAGCATATGGCGCTGGCTGGGGGTCATCGGGCGAAGTTTCTTGATTGCCATTGTTCAGTTTCCTTCAGAATTAAATGTTGCTGTAGAAATCGATGGTGTCACCCTTTTTCAAAGTGACAATCGCCTTCTTGTAAGATCCTGTACTGCCGGAAACAAAACCTGTTTTGGTATAACGGGTCTTGCGCTTACCGGCAATGGTAAGGGTATTGACACTGTCGACAGAAACGTTGTAGAGTTTCTCGACTGCTTTCTTGATCTGGACCTTGTTAGCGTTCCGATCTACGATGAAACCGTATTGGCCGAGCTTCTCGCTCGTCTTGGTCATCTTTTCCGTGATAAGGGGCTTTTTGAGGACGCTCATGATAAGAAACGGTTTTCAAGTGCAGCTACTGAACCTTCGACAATGACCAGATGTTGTGCGTTTAGCACATCATAGGTATTGAGCTCGGAAGCCGTTGTCACTTTGTTACGTTGCACGTTACGTGCTGACAGATAAATGTTGTTATCGTGTGAAGGAAGAACGACGAGAGCCTTTTTGCTGTCGAGATTCAGATTCTTCAACAAATCGACATAGTTCTTGGTCTTCGGTTGCTCGAATTGGAAATTCTCCAGAACGGTGATGCCATTCTCCTTAGCCTTGTATGAGAGCGCAGAAAGGCATGCCAAGTGCTTCAACTTACGGTTCAGCTTGAAGGAATAATCGCGAGGACGAGGACCGAAAACACGTCCACCGCCTACGAACAATGGCGACTTCATGGATCCGGCACGAGCTCCGCCGGTACCCTTCTGGCGCTTGAGTTTCTTGGTGGTACGGTTGATTTCTGCACGCTCCTTGGATTTGTGAGTTCCCTGACGCTGATTGGCGAGGTACTGCTTCACATCAAGATAGATAGCATGGTCATTAGGCTCGATACCGAAAATCTTTTCGTTGAGCTTCAATTTCTTTCCGGTCTCTTTGCCGGCTGTATTCAGGATTTTTGCTTCCATGATCTTACTTCTCGACGATTACATAAGAACCATTATGACCTGGCAATGCTCCCTTCACTAGAAGAAGGTTTTGTTCAGCCATTACTTTCACTACTTGCAGGTTCTGGATCTTGACACGGTTGTTACCCATATGACCGGCAGTACGTTGACCGCGCCATACACGGGATGGGAATGAAGACGCTCCGCGGGAACCGGGAGCACGAAGACGATTGTGCTGACCATGCGTCTGCATACCGACACCTTTGAAACCGTGACGTTTTACAACACCTTGAAATCCACGACCCTTGGCGGTACCGACCACGTTAACAAATTCCCCTTCTGTGAAAAGATCCGCTTTGACCTCAGAACCCAATGCTGGCATTTCAGGGAAATAACGGAACTCAACCAGTTTACGCTTAGGAGTCGTACCAGTCTTTTTGAAGTGTCCTGCTTGTGCAGCAGTAGTATGTTTTTCTTTTTTATCGGCAAAAGCCAACTGAACGGCATCATAGCCATCGGTGGCAGTCGTCTTCACCTGGGTGACAACGCAAGGACCGGCCTGAATCACGGTACATGGGATGTATTTCCCGTCTGCACCGAAAATGCTGGTCATTCCGATTTTCTTACCAATTATTCCTGACATTTTACTTTTCGTTGCGCCATTGGTCGGCAGAAGCCGACATAGCAGGTTATTACCTGGTTGTTAGGATGCTTTGATTTCTACTTCTACGCCACTTGGCAACTCAAGCTTCATCAGAGCATCCACTGTTTTTGCAGTGGAGTTGTAGATATCCAGCAAACGCTTGTATGAACAGAGTTGGAACTGCTCACGCGCCTTTTTATTGACGTGGGGCGAGCGGAGTACCGTGAAGATCTTTTTGTCGGTAGGCAGCGGAATGGGTCCGTTGAAAACCGCTCCTGTGACCTTCACCGTCTTGACGATCTTCTC
>JBJSZR010000484.1:0-2806 GCA_046090385.1 Bacteroidota bacterium | reverse complement strand
CCAGTGGGAAGCTTACGGCAAACGAATATATCAAGGCCTCCTAGACCAGGATGTCCATCAGAGGAAAAGTACATGGTCTGATCATCCGGGTGAATGAAAACCGAAGATTCATTATAGGGTGTATTTATATTGGATGCTAATGGAATCGGTTCCGACCATGATGAATTGTCATTTATCCTCGTAACATAGATATCCTGCTGCGTGCGCCCATCGGATCCTTTGATGGCACGAACGAAATAAAGCGTCCTGCCGTCAGAAGAAAAGGATGGCTGACTTTCCCAAATACCAGTATTCACCGGCGCCTCAAGATTCCTGGCCACGCCGTACTTCTCTCCTACTTTTTTGGTTATGAAAATATCACAACTGCCATTTGTCTTCCTGGCACTCTCTTTGAAACGTTCCTCGCAAGCTGTAAAAAAAAGATACTGCCCGTCCGCAGACAATGAAGGCGCACCCTCGTTGGCAAGAGTGTTTATTTCAGCAACCGGCATAGCCGCTTGCCAAATTACCCCGGAGCGCGTACTCACATAAAAATCTTCCTGGTCAGCCGACTGTTGACCCGGAGATACATTGACAGGACGACGCGTAAATAAGAACGTCGAACCATCAGCAGTGATTGCCGGAAAGTACTCGAGATCTGAAGAGTTGATTCCAGGTCCCATATTCTTTGGATCGAACTTCACAGGATTCGCCATGGCTTGTTCAGCAAACCTGCAACTGGCCATGATACGCTTTGCATTGCTCACCATAGAGCTGTTGGCTTTAGGGTTAGTCGCGAAGGTAGAAAGATGTGTATACGAAGCTTCATACTGGCGATCGAGGAACTCGAGTTTGCCAAGGGTGAAATAAGTATTAAGAAAAAAATCAGGTGAGATTCGTATCGTTATCCGGTAATCATCTATCGCCTTTTTCAGATTCTTATTCTCCGCATGGATGTTGGCCCTTAAGAGGTAGGCTTCGATAAAAAGTGAGTCCTCTTCGATCGCTTTTGCCAGGAACTGTAAAGCTTTTTCATCTTCCTTCAGGTCATAGCGGTTTTTAGCTTCTTCAAAATTACGGATTGCAGCCGGCTTGGCTGTCGAATAGCGTTTTTGAGCCACGACGGAAGTCGTCACGGATAAGAAAACCAAAAAAGCCTGTATGAATCTCATCATTGATATTGATGTATCAAGCAAATATAAAGCCAAGGTGACAGCTGCTTGCCTGAACTACTGCCAGTTGCCAACAAACTGTCAGGGAATATCCAGGAATTTGTGCGTCTGCAACGACATCGTCCACTCCGGGTGGAGCTTTACATAATCAATCACCAACGGAGTCATTTTATCAAAAACCGAATGTTCAGGTTGGATGAACAACCTACAACCTTGCCTGAGGAACGCCCGATGACTTTCAGCCCAATCGAAATCATGACGGTTGTAAGCGACGATTTTCAATTCATCAGCCTTCAAGAGTGATTCCTTCAACGGCTCTTTGAATTTTTTAGGAGAAACACATATCCATTCCCAATCACCCGTGATCGGATAGGCCCCGGAAGTCTCCAAATACCTCTCAAGTCCTATCGCCTTAAGTGCATCAGTAAGTGGCTTCAGATCGTACATGCATGGCTCACCGCCGGTAACAACCACACGCCTGGCACCCGCATCTTGCACATGACCGATCATGGAATCCAAACTCACCGTGGGATGAACCGACTTATCCCATGAATCTTTGACATCACACCAAACGCAACCTACATCGCAGCCTGCCAATCGCAGAAAGTAAGCCGCCTTGCCGGTGTTGGCTCCTTCTCCTTGAATGGTAAGGAAATGTTCCATCAACGGATAACGTGCATTCTCCATAGGAAATTTTGGTAATCAAAAGTGGATTTCGCCTTTTGAAGCCAACAGTGTATTCTTCAACAATCCTGCGATGGTCATCAGTCCAACTCCCCCAGGCACCGGCGATATGTGACTGCACTTAGGAGCTACATTCTTGAAATCGACATCGCCCACGATGCGGTAGCCGTTTTTAGAGGAAGTATCCTCGATACGGATGATTCCCACATCAATGACAACTGCCCCTTCCTTCACCATATCGGCTTTGATGAACTCTGGCTTGCCTATAGCTGCAATCAAGATATCGGCGGTACGTGTGACTGCAGGAAGGTCCTTGGTACGAGAGTGGCACAATGTAACTGTGCAATTGCCTGGATCAGCATTCCTTCCCATCAACACGCTCATCGGCAAACCTACGATATTGCTTCGGCCCACTACGACACAATGTTTGCCAGCGGTGGAAATCCCTGCATGCTTCATCATAAGCAGGATACCGAATGGCGTAGCAGGGAGAAAACAAGGCAGATTCTGCAACATTCTTCCCTGATTGATCGGATGAAAACCATCCACATCTTTGGAAGGAAGGATCGTTTCAGTGACACGCTGAACATTGATATGTGCAGGAAGCGGCAACTGCACAAGCAGTCCGTCGATGGAAGGATCCTCATTCACTGCACGTATCCTGTCCAGCAGCTCCGGTTCGGAGACTGTATCAGGAAACCTGATGAGTGAAGATTCAAACCCCACCTTTTCACAATTCCTTATTTTCGACGCGACATAGGTTTCAGAGGCACCGTCCGAGCCGACAAGGATGGCGCAGAGATGGGGCGCTTTTTCACCCTTTGATTTCATCGACTCCACCTCTGCCGCGATTCCTTCCAGTATGGCTGCAGAGATGAGCTTTCCGTCGAGAAGTCGGTACGTGGTCGTAGAGGCGGAATCAGTGGTCATCAGTCAGGAATGAATCAGCGGCGCATACCGGGCATCTGCCG
>JBJSZR010000483.1:0-4137 GCA_046090385.1 Bacteroidota bacterium | reverse complement strand
CCTATACAGACCTCAGGTACTTCCGTGCAGATAAGAACATGCTCGACATAGCCCTCGGGTCGAAAACAGATCACCGGGTACTTACAGGGAGGATACTCACAGGCGACCGATTCATCACGCACGAAGAAGCAACCTACCTATTCAACATGAAAAAGGAACTCGGTGGCGATGCCGTAGAAATGGAAGGAGCCGCTGTCGCACAAGTTTGCACACTTCATCAAACACCATTTCTAATCATAAGAACCATTTCTGATAAAGCGAATGCCGATTCCCCTTTCGACTTCCCTCGCTTCCTCCCTACCGTAGTCCATAATTCTGTAACCATCATCAGGCATCTCCTGGAAAACATGGAAAAAGAAAACGCACAGTAACATCAGGCGCAAAACCATTACCGACTGATGATATGGTGTCAAAAAACTAATCAGTTCTCGACCGTGACCCTCCGTTGTGTCACTTTGCCATTGCTGTCAGTGAATTCAAAAAGATAAGTGCCTGCGGCCTCCAAGCGAATCTCCGTTGATCCTGGAAGGAGTTGACGCTCAAGAACGAGCCTTCCCTTCAAATCATGTACAATCAACACCGCCGCTGTCGATATGCGGACGCTCGTTGGTCCCTGCGTTGGATTTGGAAAAATCCGGACACCTTCTTCATCAGGCAACTGCACTCCAGTATTAAGATAGCTGAGAGTGGCTACAGGAGACTCGGAGAAACAACCTCCGTTATTGATGATGACGGTGTAATCGCCCTCGGAGGTAGCCATATATGTATCAGAGGTAGAGCCAGGAATTGCAATGCCATCCTGATACCATTGATAAGTAAAACCGTTTCCTGTTCCGGCAGTCAATAAAAGGCTGTCGTTCACATTCGCAAGATTGAATCCGGCAGGAGATACCGTAGCTACAGAAGGAGTGAAAACATTCACGACCTTGGCATTTGAAAATACATTCTGCGTGGGTGATGTTATGTTCACCGTATAGGATCCGGCTTGTGTGGCAGCATATTCGAACGCCGTTGCACCATTTATAGGATTACCATTCAGATACCATTGGTAAGAATAACCGTTGCCTTGCAATACCCGCAGGTAAACGGTTTGTCCGACACATATATTCGTATTACCGGAAGCGTAGATGCGTTTATCGACAATGAGGTTTTCATCTCCGGTTTGATAGGGCATATACGCGAAAAACACCAGCATCATTTCATCCAGTGTGCTTTCTCCCAATGAAACATCCACAGGAGGATCGGAAGGATTATGTGGATTGTTCACGGTGTTATCATAGGTGGCGAAAGCACGGAAGTTGGATAGGTTAGGAATCTTGATCGGATTCCTGAAAATGAAATTGTCCTGCCAATGAAATTCCCAATCGTTGATACGGACAAAAGGAATGGTATCATTGGTGACAGGTTTCAGTGCATAGGAATGAATGCTACGTCCTATCAGATGCATATGAGGGAACACATACAACATAGTATAATTTCCTGTCAGTACTTGAAAGCGCTCTTCAAAGGTGCGGACCGTATTGGCAGGGATGTGAAGCGGACCGTTTACAAGACTCGGCGAATTATGAAAAAGCAGGGAATTGACTGTGATATTACGAAGGTTGCCTGTGGTAAGTTTGATATTTATACGTGTACTGTCCACTTGACCAAGGCTACCAGGGGCAAAATGCATCTGCAGGATGATACGCGTATTAGCAGGTAAACGGTAGCCGGTGCCGGCAGGCGTATATACCGGCGAAGCGCCGGGAGTATAACCGAAAATCAATTGAGAAGCGGCTGAACCCGTACCGCCTGTACTGTTCGGATTGATGGTGATGTTAGTGGAATCTTGGAATACCAGCACATGATGCACGATGGCACTGTTTCCTGGCACAATTTCAATACCGTTGGCAAAAGCTGCTTGTGCGAGTCCTGATGGAAGCACGAAATTCCTGTAAACATCATTATTACTGTTTACGGTGAATGTCGGTATGCGAAGAGAAAGTGAAACGGTGTCAAGGCGCGAAACATTACTGTACACAGGTGGATTTGGAGCATCGACGAGGTTACCCGAAGGCATTCCTGCACTGACCCATTGCTGTATGGTACTGATCTGTTGTGCAGAAATGGTACGCTCATGAACAAATCTCTGATACGTCGTATCGGGCAACCATGGCGGCATCTTACCAGTGGAAACAGCATGCTCGATACTGGCGGCGTTATCGAATGCGTACTGGAAGGACATCAATGAAAACGGACCAATCCCTCCGGGCCGATGGCAGGATGTACACTTGTCATATAGGATCGGAGCAACGTCGGTAGCCCAATCGGGCTGGGCTCCTGTCGAACCGCTGATAAATGTGAATAACAGGAAAAAGCAGAATAGTCGCATCTTGTTAAATTTTGGAAGGTTGATGGAAAATTAATAAAAATAATCTGCCTGTCAACAGCCGTGAAATTAACCTAAATAATGAAAAAATCTGAATAATCAGTTAGTCGTGAGGCTTCACAGATTCAAGTCGCCATTAAACGAACCAACTGACCACTACAAATCGTTTAAAAACAACTGAAATGACCATTCGTTTGATCAACGAGCGATTATCAAGCGAAAATCCTCGACACGTTCCGAGCAATATAATCTTACAAAATATACACCACTTGGAATCGAAGCTGAACCTATTCGAATCCACAATTCATTTACACCCTCGGAATAAATTTGTTGTTCAGTTTTGAAAATCGACTTCCCGTTCAAATCAAAAATCTCAGCATATGCAACGCCTACTTGTTCAGAATAGTATTTAATAGACACATCATCCAATGCCGGGTTAGGATAGAGCATCGGTTTATCTTTCGCCTTTTCTGAAATGGCAGGTTCTTCTGAGGTTCGCAATAATGAAGTTCCTGACACTACTGTGATTCCTGTAGCATCAAGATTATTACTATTCAAGGAGTAGACTGAAATCGCATTAAGCGTGCCGGTACCGGTATAAAGGGATTGCAATGAAAAGGGATACACTTTATCTTGAGTACGATCGGTAACATGAACGATCCCGTTTCGAACAGTCATGCCAGTAACTGTACCGAGAGTACCGCCGGTGTTTGACCGAAGAGTTCGTGAAGAGACAGGCGTACCTCCCGATTTATTATATCGAAAAATTATCTTATTGGTACTGCCATTATCCAATACATATAAACTGCCGGCATCATTCCACAAAGCTTCCCCTTTGGTGTTTGAATTACTCAATGTGATACGGGCTAGTGCGTTTACCGATCCGGTTCCAGCAAAGGCTGAAGACAAAGAATAGCGATATACAAATTTATTCTTGGGATCAAGTAACCAAAGCGTATCGCCACTCAAAGTCAATCCTGTTGGTCCGGAAAGTTTCGCACCTGTATTCGTAAGCAAAGTCCTGGACCTTGTCGCTACGGTATTAGATGCAGTGGAGCGGTAAACACACATATTGACACCATCAAGGATATATGCCATAGTTGATGTCGCAATGACATCACTGACGTTTGTATTGGCGTATAAAACGTTTGTAGAAAGAACATTACTTGTTATGAAATTAAAAGTAGAATCATAATAACAAGCTCGGTTCTGAGTCACATCAACAACCAAAAAGCGAGCATTCGACCCTTGGGAAAGCACTTGAATTGTTATAGCATTCGAAACTACCACACTGTTTGTAACGCACGTTGCATTGCTGGTGAGCACACAAGTAACAATGTCCCCGTTCACCCATTGAGCATTGGTATATGCGGAAGAATTAGTTCCGACATTGATGCTATTTTTCTTCCACTGATAAGAAGGAAGGCTGCCGCCAAAGGTGGTAGAAGCCGTAAATGTCACACTTGTTCCAGCTGAAACTGCACCACTTACAGATGCTACTATCTGAATGGTCGGCGTGGCGGGTGTTTGAATAGTCAAAATCAAGGTAGCCGTTGAATCACAACCAGCCACATTCGTGAGTGTGCGATTATAAGTACCGCTCTGTGTGTAGGTGGTGCCTTGCCACGTGTAACTACTACATGCTGAAACAGTCGAGGAACCGCTCGTCGCTTGCTTGATCGTCAAGATGAGAGTAGCCGTTGAATCACAACCAGCCACATTCGTGAGTGTGCGATTATAAGTACCGCTCTGTGTGTAGGTGGTGCCTT
>JBJSZR010000482.1:0-5014 GCA_046090385.1 Bacteroidota bacterium | reverse complement strand
GATGATCATTGGTGCAGAACTTGTAGTAAAAACAGCTGATGCTTTCGAGATAGGTGACGTCAAGGTCATAGAACAGGACGAATTGTTGAAAGGTCGACTAGCCAAATCTGCGCCAAAACTGAACAGGATTAACATGCGCATCAATTGGACAGCTGCTTCAAAAAAAATACATGACCATGTGCGCGGATTGTCTCCGTATCCTGCTGCTTATACCGAATTGGTAGATTATTCCACTGGAATCAAAGTGGAGTGTAAAATACTTTCCACTGCTATTGTCGATAGAAAAACAGAAAGTGGACCTGGAACTATTATGACTGATCAGAAATCTTATTTGTATGTCAATACTGCTGACAGTATGATTTCTGTGCAGGAATTGCAACTTGCGGGCAAGCAGAGGATGCAAATCAAACAATTCCTTAACGGTTTCAAGATCATTGACGATATGAGATTCGAATAAGATCATGAAAAAGAAAATCGTAGTTATTACAGGAGCAGGAATCAGTGCGGAGAGCGGCATTCGTACATTCAGAGACAGCGATGGGCTATGGGAAGAATATCGCATAGAGGATGTCGCGACACCACAGGCGTGGCAACGAAATCAACGATTAGTTCTGGACTTTTACAATCAAAGAAGGAAACAAGTCATCGAAGCACACCCGAACGTTGCTCATCTTGCTTTGGTAGAGCTTGAAAAGAAATATGATGTCGTCATAGTAACACAGAACGTTGATGACTTGCATGAACGATCCGGATCCTCAAATGTACTTCATCTGCACGGAGAAATAAGGAAATCGAGAAGCACCGCTGATGCGCGACTGATATATGATATTGCAGGTTGGCAATTGTCCGAAGGCGACTTGTGTGAAAAGGGCTCCCAATTGCGTCCGCATATCGTTTGGTTCGGTGAGTTGGTGCCCAAGCTGGAAGAAGGAGCACGTATGGTCGAATCAGCTGACATATTGATTGTGGTTGGAACCTCCTTGGCAGTTTACCCGGCAGCAGGACTGGTCGATTTGGCCAATCATGCAGAGCAGAAATACTTGATTGATCCGGAAGCACCGGCTGTATCCGGAGATTTCAATGTGATACGTTCGAAAGCCGGATCCGGAGTACCTGACCTCGTAGGCCGATTAATGCATTAATTGATAGATCAATGGATTTGCTGAACCAAGAGAGCGATTTTTTCAGATGGGTGATTCTACCACTGCTGATTTTTGTTGCGCGATTGTCGGATGTGACATTAGGGACTCTTAGGAATGTTTTCATTTCAAAAGGTTTCCGAAGAATCGTTCCTTTCATTGGGTTCTTCGAAGTGCTTATATGGCTCATTTCCATCCGTCAGATCATGCAACATCTTGACAATCCGCTATGCTATGTAGGCTTTGCTGGAGGTTTTGCAATGGGCACCTATGTTGGATTGCTTATTGAAAAACAGCTGGCACTTGGCACCCAGGTCATACGCATCATCATGTCGGAAAACAGTAAGTTGCTGGCATCAGAGTTGAATAAAGCCGGATTCGGCGTCACGGTCATGGATGGAGAAGGAAGCAAAGGCCCTGTGAAGATCATTTTCACCATTTTAAAACGAAAAGATATCGCCAAGGCGCGAGAACTGATCCATGCTATACATCCTCAGGCCTTTTACTCCATAGAAGATGTACGACTTGCCAACCAAGGAGTTTTTCCTTCAGGTTCAGCACTTACATCCAAGCTGGATTACATCAGGAACGCATTTCCTGATTTCAAGTCGAAATAAATTTAACAGATCACAGAAAAGCGACTTTCAGACTTTTTTTGTCTGTCGCTCATACACCTCTGAGAGTAGTTGACGGGCTTTCTTATTGAAATAACGTTTTGTACGAAAAGCACTTACCCAGCGTATTCCATGAATGACATCGGTCAGGAACAATTCGTCCATTTCAAGTAGCTGCTCGACAGTCAAGCGACCTTCTTTAACTGGTATTCCGGTTTCGATACAATGTTCAATCAGGACCTCCCGCATCACACCAGCAACACAGGCCTCATCCAAGGATGGAGTAATCAGTGTCCCGTCTTTGACTGCGAAAACATTCGAACTGATGGCTTCTGCGATACGTCCATCGGTGTTAAGCACCAGACAATCATCCAGATTCAACTTTTTCTTCTGCAGTCCAGCCATAACATAATAAAGTGCATTGGATGACTTCAGATTGGACAGCCTGCTTACCGGCTTCTTGATATCCGTATATAACTCGACCCTGAGTCCAGAATCGTTGAGTGAATATTCAGGTTGATGGATAGGAGCTGCTTCGATAAGGTATGAAACACTGTTGGAGACAGGCGTGTACAAGCCGCCATCATTTCTGAAAATCTCTACGCGGATCCTTGCATGACCGCCGAGTTTATTAACCTGATCAAGGTGACGGATGGAAAGATAAAGATGATGGAAATTCAAGTCAGGATTTTTTTCCATTCCTAAAAGCTCCATCGAACGATGCAGTCTGTTCAAATGCTTATCGAGAAAAAGTATTTCACCGTACATCAAACGTATGGTTTCAAAAACGGCATCCCCATACCTGAACGCACGATTGGCCGATGTGAAAATCGGTTGATCAGACGGAAGGATATTGCCGTTGAAATTTACGTGATACATTTGCTATGCTTATAACAAAAATAAGCATGTACTGAGACCGCTTATCATCGGTCCTGAAAAGAAATGAACGAATGATATTGACAAAAAAGACTGATCGTTCAGCCTGCAATCTGACTGACAACCTTGTCCAGGGGTTCGTTTGCGACAACCCTGATCGCACGGACTCCCGCCCTGACTGCAGCATCCATATCGCGTTGTGCATCTCCGATGAACCACGATGAATCCTTATCGATATTGAAACGGGCAACAGCCTTCTCGATCATCAAACTATCCGGTTTACGGCAGATGCACTTGGAGAAATCCGGATGATGTGGACAGTAATAGATTTCTTCCAAAACCACTCCCTTATTCTTTAGATTCCTGGTCAATTGAGCATGCAGGTATTCAACCTGATCTCTCGAATAGATTCCTTTTGAAATACCACTTTGATTACTGATCACGATGAGCATATATCCGGAACGCTGCAATGCACAAAGTGCTTCCACCAATCCTTCATTCAAAACGAAATCCTCCAGCAACCAGGTATAGTCTCCACGCTCCCGGTTGATCACTCCGTCGCGGTCGAGGAATACGGCTTTTTTACGGTCAGAAACTGTCACGGAAATGGAACAGTTGAGAAATGAACACACCGAATAGTGAAGGCTTCAAAATCAAAGTGAACAGAAAACCATAAACAGCGCCCCATAGGTGGGCATCATGATTCACATTGTCCTTGCCTCGTTTATCCATACGGTAAGAATAAAAAAGATATCCGGCACCAAAAAGTATTCCGGGTAAACACAGAAGGCCGTACAAGCACAATTCATGCAACGGTTTGAAGAGAATGAAGGCGAATACGACTGAACTGACAGCACCGGAAGCTCCAAGTGCATTGTACAACGGTTGGTCAAGTCTTTTTTTATAGGTAGGAAGGATAGAAAAAACCATTCCTCCGATGTATAAGATCAAAAAGTAAGGCATTGAGCGGTCGCCGAAAACCATGTCGTAGTATTCCTCCACGACAGGACCGAATGAATACAAAACAAACATATTGACCAAGAGATGCAACCAGTCTGCATGGATGAAGCCGCTGCTGATGAAACGGTACCATTCACCCGATTGATGGACTTTGTATGGATTGAAAATAAGTCTGTCAAGAACCTGACGGTTCTGAAATGCTCCAATGGACAAGGCCACAGTGATCAGGAGCAGTATGAGTGTCATCGGGCTTGTTATCTCTCAGACGTTGAAACGGAAATGCATGATATCCCCGTCATCAACGAGGTACTCCTTGCCCTCCACACTCAACTTTCCTGCATCGCGACAAGCGGACTCCGATCCCAACCTTAGAAAATCAACGTACTTTATCACTTCGGCCCTGATGAAACCCTTTTCAAAATCGGAATGAATGACACCGGCTGCGGCAGGAGCCAGCATCCCGCGGGTGATTGTCCATGCACGAACCTCCTTTTCACCGGCGGTAAAATAAGTCTGCAGGCTCAAGAGCCGGTACGCCGCCTTTATCAAGAGACTAACTCCTGACTCCGTCAGTCCGAGGTCCTGGAGAAAGGCCTGACGGTCTTCATATGATTCGAGTTGGCTGATCTCGGCTTCTATAGCGGCTGCGATCACCAGTACTTCGGCATGCTCGTCTTTCACGTTTTCGCGAAGTTGATTGACATATTTGTTGCCGGATGTGACCGAACCTTCATCGACATTGCAAACGTAAAGAACAGGCTTGGCAGTCAGCAGGAAGATATCTGCAATGAACCTGATATCATCCTCTGAAACCGGTGCCGAACGCGCGGGTTTACCTTGTTCTAAATGTGCTTTATAAGTGCGAAGCACTTCCAGACATTTTTGCGCTTCCTTATCGCCTCCTGCCTTTGCAGTCTTCTCGACGCGAGAAATCTTCTTCTCGACACTTTCCAAATCCTTGAGCTGAAGTTCGGTGTCTATCGTTTCCTTATCACGCACAGGATTGACATTTCCATCTACGTGAACAACGTTAGGATTATCGAAGCATCGCACTACATGGATGATGGCATCACATTCTCTTATATTGCTCAGGAACTGATTCCCAAGACCTTCTCCCTTCGAGGCCCCCTTCACCAACCCGGCTATGTCGACGATTTCAATGGTCGTTGGAACGACTTTCTGAGGCTTCACCAATCGCTCCAATTGATTCAAGCGATCATCGGGCACTGTAATGACACCAATGTTCGGCTCGATAGTACAAAATGGAAAGTTAGCCGCCTGTGCTTTTGCATTGGAGAGGCAATTGAACAACGTGGATTTGCCCACATTTGGCAAACCGACGATTCCGCATTTCAAACCCATGATTTAATGTTGTATCCGGACGTAGGTAATCAATCCCTACGAGCTGTTCACTTACCGCTGGAG
>JBJSZR010000481.1:0-11438 GCA_046090385.1 Bacteroidota bacterium | reverse complement strand
AGTTCATCGTCCAACTCCGCGACGAACCTCCGTATCATATCGTGACGCCTGCGATGCATCTTTCTAAGGAAGATGTTGCCCAGACGTTCAATGAGAAATACGATCTGCCTATCGAAAGCACACCCAAGGAGATCACTGCCTTCGTGCGTGCGCGACTTCGCGAAAAATACCAACGTGCCGATGCCGGCATCACCGGAGCCAATTTCATCATTGCCGATACCGGCTCCATTGCAGTCACCGAAAACGAAGGCAATGCGATGATGTCCATTGCTTTTCCACGCATCCATATCGTGATTGCCGGAATAGAAAAGGTCATTCCTTCCATGTCCGATCTCGACCTTTTTTGGCCCTTGCTCGCGACTCATGGAACAGGTCAGAACATCACCGTATATAATTCCATACTTTCTGGTCCACGCATGTCTGATGAGATCGACGGCCCTGAAGAGATGTATGTGATACTGCTTGACAATGGCCGTTCGAACCTGCTTGCACAGACCGATCAGCGGCAAGCGTTATATTGTATCCGATGTGGAGCGTGTCTGAATGGCTGTCCGATTTACAAAGGCATCGGAGGTCATGCTTATGGTTCCACATACAGCGGACCGATAGGATCTGTCATCACACCGCATTACCGTGGCATGAAAGAGTTCAAGCACTTGAGCTATGCCTCATCTCTTTGTGGCAAGTGTACCGAAGTGTGCCCCGTTCGTATCGAGCTTCACAAGCTCCTTTTATACAACCGTCGTGATGCTGTCGAGCAACATGCGAATCCCAAGCAAGAAAGGTGGGTTTTTTCTTTTTGGAAAAAAGCGATGCTCAGCCGAAGGCTGATGAATCAGGGAGGAGCACGAGCTAAGAATTTCTTGCTTCAGAATTTTTTCAAGAAAAGCTGGGGCGATCGCAGGGAGTTGCCACGCGTGGCAGCCAGATCATTCAATGAGCAGTGGAGGAGAAGGAAGAAGAATTGATTCCAGAAGACAGTAGCAAAAGTCAAGAAGGCACAGTCGGGTATCGCCAGAACTTTCAGAGGTTGCTGCTGAACATCCGGTTCACGCCGCTCTCCAATGCTCTTTTGAAATCAGCGAATGTTACAGATCGGATTTCCAGTACATCTTCCGGATCTATTCGCTCACTCACTTTATCACATGTTGATCGATCAGCTTTTTCAAAAGCATCTTTATACGTTTCCATGTGCATCTGCGGCACGAACCGGTACTCTTCGCGACTGACTGATGAATCGAACCGGCACACCAACATGCCCGGCTCTTTACGTCCGTCATAAAAGTCAAACATCGAATAATTGTTCAGGAAACTGATGAAGTCGCGGATATCCATGGCAGTTCGTGTTTATCTCAAATAAAACATCTGTCGGATATAAAAGTCAATCATGTTTGGTTGAACCCTCAGAAATTCGGGTGAACGTACAAAAAGGAAGGCCCGGCAACTGCGCTTGCCAGGCCTGATTCCGATAAACTGGTTAAAGTGGAACCATCTAAAAAGTATTCCCAAGATAAGATTTGACAATTTCATGACCATCTCTTGACGCTATACTTCCACATTTTCTTGGAATAGTACAAAATCAGGCGACTCTTCATGCTTATCAATGTGACCAATCGTGCTGGTCTAATTCTTCTATGCAACGACTTAAAAGATCGATGCAGCCTTGAATATCGGTTTTATCAGCCATTTCAATGACTTGGTGGATATGTCGCGTCGGAATGGAGACCGCGCCTGCAATCGCACCTGTTTTTCCCATACGCTGAACGCCGGCCGTATCGGTTCCGCCTGCTTGGAGGATTTCAGGCTGCCAACTTATTCCATGCTTCTCAGCTGTTTTTTTCATGAAATCAACCATTCTATAGTCGCAAATGGCAGATGAATCCATGATCTTGATCGCCGCTCCTTTTCCCAAAGCGGTCACTTGTTCATGAGGCTGAGAACCCGGCACATCGTAGGCGATCGTCGTATCCAGTCCGAAACCGAAATCGGGCTCTATCTGATGAGCCGCTACGTTCGCGCCACGTAGTCCAACCTCTTCTTGCACTGTGAAGACAGCGTAGAGATCGTAAGGATGTTCTTTCAATTTCCTCAACGTTTCAATGAGGATGAACACCGAAACCCTGTTGTCAATCGATTTGCAGTTGACACAATTCCCCATCTCGATGAGTTCACGCTGACGGGTCACCGGATCGCCGATGCGTACGAGTTTCATCACATCTTCTTTCGGTAAACCGAGGTCGATGAAATAATCCGCTATCTGCGGTACTTTGTTCCGCTCTTCAGGAGTCATGATATGGATCGGTTTCGATCCCATGACACCTATCAGGTCCTGTCGTCCGTGAACGACTACCCGTTGTGCCGTGAGTGTTTTCGGATCAAACCCTCCGAGCGTATGGAAACGCAGGAATCCGTTATCGTCGATATGGGTCACGATGAAACCTATTTCATCCATGTGTGCCGCTACCATCACTTTCTTTCCTGACTTGCCTTTTTTAAGTGCTGTGACGTTGCCCATATTATCGATATTGATATCCGGACAAAGTGGACGTATTTCGCGGAGTACGATTTCCCGTATGCGCGACTCGAAACCGGGAGCACCGGCTGTTTCGCAGATTTCTTTCAGTAGAGGGATATTGAGTGACATGTAGCTATTTGAATTTGAAATGTTCCGGTTAAGCAGTATGAAAACGGTTTTTCAACGTACCCGACTTAGCTTGATCATATTCGTCCGGCCTTGTGCCTCTAATGGAATACTTGCCAGGTTGATGATGGTTTCGCCGGTTTCGATCATACCGCGTTCCTTGAGTATCTGTTGAAGTTCGATGATGGTCTCATCGGTGGTAACATCACGGTCATAAAATAATGCGCGCACTCCCCACACCAGGCTGATCGCACTCATCAGGGACGTGACGTCCGTGAAAATGAAGATATCCGTATTAGGTCGTTGTGCAGATACCTGAAAGGCCGTATAGCCGGAACGCGTCATGCCTACGATCGCTTTGGCTCCGACTTGCGAAGCCATCACACACGCATTGTAGCAGACAGAATCAGAAATATACGTTTCACTGTTCGGATTCGGTGCGTGATGGCGGTTATACTGGTAAGATTCTTTTTCAACCGTGGTGATGATTTTGCGCATATGCTCTACGACCTCTACCGGATATTTACCGACGGAAGTTTCTCCGCTCAGCATCACGGCATCTGCTCCGTCCAGAACAGAGTTGGCCACATCATTGACCTCAGCTCTTGTAGGAGCATGGTTGGTTATCATGCTCTCCATCATCTGGGTGGCGATGATCACTGGCTTGAACGCATGGATGCATTTTTTTACAAGCATCTTCTGTATGAGTGGCACCTGTTCCATGGGCATTTCAACGCCGAGATCGCCACGCGCTACCATCAGTGCGTCAGTCTCTTTGATGATCGCATCGATCTCCTGCAAGGCTTCCGGTTTTTCGATTTTCGCCACAACACGTATTTTCTTTCCAGCGCGGGCAATGATGTCTTTCAATTCATGTATGTCGTATGCACTGCGTACGAATGAAAGCCCGATCCAATCCACGTCCATCTGGATGGCGAACTGAAGGTCCTCAAGGTCTTTCACTGTAAGACACGGCAAGGAAATCTTGGTGCGAGGCAGGTTCACGCCTTTCCTTGACGAAAGCACTCCGCCACTTTCGACAACCGCCTTCACCGTATCGGTCTTGTTGGTATCGGTTACTTGCAACTTCAGTTTTCCGTCATCGATCAGAACCGTATCGCCGATGGCCACATCGGACGGGAACTGACCGTAATTCATATACACTTTCCCGTTTTCACCGATACACTCATGAGTGGTAAACGTGATCTCGTCACCCGCTTCCAATTGCATGGCATTGTCCTTCATTTCACCTACGCGCAATTTAGGCCCTTGCAGATCCACGAGGATGGCCGTATGCAATCCTAGTTCACGGTTTATTTTACGGATATGCTGCATCACTTCCTTGTGATGGGAATAGTCGCCATGTGAAAGATTGATGCGGCAAACATCGACACCAGCCAGTATGAGCTGCTTCAGGGTCTCATAGGAGCCGGAGGCTGGTCCGATTGTAGCGACTATCTTGGTCTTGTTGTAAGTGATCATTTTCGCAGATAGGATATTCAGAATAAAAGATTTTCTTTTGATTTGAGTTTTTGAGGATCAAGCACGAATGCGGCTTGGATGGGTTTCATGCTTTTCAGATGGCGTATGATATCCGCAGGATTGATCATGGACTGCCCCTGCTTTATCAACAGGAAGTAATCAAGAGCTTTCTGTTCCGGAATCAACAAGCCTCTTTCCGATTTGTTTCCGATCACATGATAACTGTCGTCTTGCTCGTTAGTAAATGAAAAAAAAGGAAAATTGATCTCGTCATCCGTTTTAGGATTACGGATGGTATAATCGATATCCCTTGCCAGGGAGATTTGCAGTGCCTTATTGATATCGCCACAAAGACGGAAATCAGGGTAGGTCGTTGAAATCCCGATCAGGTGGAAACTGAATTCTTCTTCTTCGTACCGTAAAACCGTTTTTGACATCGCATGGAGCATACGAAGATAGCAAGTAAACGGGTCGAATCCGTGACGGTTGTCAGCCGATCTTCAGGTGTTCGATCGCTCTTCCGGCTGCGATCTGTTCTGCCCGTTTTTTAGAATAATCCTCCCCTCGCGCCACCTCTTCTCCATCCACCATCACCCTTACGCGAAGCAATCTTTTACCTCCATTTTCGACTTCTTCCAATAATTCGAAATCGACATTGCGTCGCTCACGTTGTGCCCAATTGATCAGCTTGCTTTTGTAGTTGTTGTCGGCCTGCTCGATATCCTCCAGATCGATGTGATGACGTACGATCCGGTCGAGAATCAGCTTGCGTGTGGTCGCGTAACCGCGGTCGATATACACAGCACCGATGAGAGCCTCGAATGCGTCACCGTAAACGGAGCGGGATTTCGCTCCTGGATCGATTGATCCGTCCATGAAACGGTCGATACCGAGTTTCATGGCCAGCCGGTTCAGGTTATCTCTGTTTACGATGCGACTTCGCATCTCGGTGAGGAAACCCTCTTCGCGAAAAGGAAATTTCCGGAACAAGAGTTCAGCTATAACCGCTCCCAGCACCGCATCGCCCAGATACTCCAGACGTTCATTCGAAAGTCTGACACCACTTGGATGTTCTTCGGCAGTGGAACGATGGCGAAATGCCAGGTGATAAACGGAAATATTGTGTGGCGTGAATCCTAAAAGGTTGCGCAACGCGGAAGCAAAGCGCTTGTCGCTCGAAAAAAAGAAACGCAGACGGTCGAATACACTCAAGCCGAGTAGTTTTTCGGTCTCACCATTACCATCGTCCGGTCAGGCGACGTACTTGCGGAAGATCACAGAAGCGTTGTGTCCACCGAAACCAAAAGTATTGCTCAGCGCCGCATTCACCGTGCGGTGCTGAGCTTTGTTGAAGGTGAGGTTCAGTCGGGTATCGAACGCAGGATCGTCCGTGAAATGGTTGATAGTAGGAGGGATGATGTCGTTGACGACAGCCATGATGCTGGCCATGGCTTCGATGGCGCCTGCTGCGCCCAGCAAGTGACCTGTCATTGACTTTGTGGAACTGATGTTGAGGCGGAATGCTTCTTCTCCGAATACCGTCTGGATGGCCTTGATCTCTTGTGGATCACCGATCGGTGTGGAAGTTCCGTGTACGTTGATATAGTCGATGTCCGAGGGATGCATACCCGCATCTTCCAATGCGTAGCGCATCACATTGGCAGCACCCAATCCTTCAGGATGTGGAGCGGTGAGGTGATACGCATCGGCCGACATGCCACCGCCGACCATTTCAGCATAGATTTTCGCGCCTCGTGCTTTTGCGTGCTCGAGTTCTTCAAGGATGATACAGCCCGCACCTTCGCCGAGTACGAAACCATCGCGGTCAAGATCGAACGGACGCGATGCTGTTTTCGGATCATCGTTCCGTTGAGACAAAGCCTGCAGTGCGTTGAATCCGCCCACACAAGTCTCGTTCATAGTAGACTCGGAGCCACCTGAAACGATCATGTTCGCTTTGCCCAGGCGGATGTAGGTGAATGCATCAATCAACGCATTGGTAGAAGATGCACAAGCAGAAACAGTCGTGAAATTAGGCCCACGGAAACCGAAACGCATGGAGATATGTCCGGATGCGATATCAGCGATCATTTTAGGAATGAAAAAAGGATTGAAGCGTGGCGTACCGTCGCCCCTGCCGAATGCGATCACTTCATCTTGAAATGTCTTTAGACCACCGATGCCGGAACCCCAAATGACTCCGATACGGTCTCGATCGACTTTTTCGATGTCGATCCCGCAATCCTTCACCGCCTGATCGGCAACAACCAGAGCGTATTGTGAAAAACCATCGAGTTTACGGCCCTCTTTACGGTCGAAATGGTCGTTGGCATCAAAACCTTTCACCTCGCATGCGAAACGTGTTTTGAATTTCGAAGCATCGAATTTGGTGATCATACCGGCTCCACTGATGCCGTTGATCAGACCGTCCCAATAAGTTTCAGGTGAATTGCCGAGGGGTGTAAGAGCACCCAGCCCGGTTACGACGACTCGTTTTAGTTGCATGCGGCTTTAAATCTTTAGGATTCTGATCCGGGCGAAAAATAAAAAACAGGATCCGAAGCGCAGAACTCAGGCACCGGATCCTGTCAACAAAGAACGGATTACTTTACGTTGTTCTTGATATAATCAATGGCCTGACCGACCGTAGAGATCTTTTCGGCCTGGTCGTCCGGGATGGCGATATTGAATTCTTTTTCGAATTCCATGATCAATTCCACCGTGTCAAGCGAGTCGGCTCCAAGGTCGTTGGTAAAGCTGGCTTCCGGGGTCACTTCCTTTTCGTCCACACCGAGTTTGTCAACGATGATGGATTTTACTTTTACTGCAATGTCAGACATGTTTGATTGGTTGATTGGTTTGAATTCGCGTGCAAATTAACGGTGTTGCTCCCGAAAATCAAAATTAACGGTGCGTACTTATTAAACAGACTATCAACAAGTTGCATTCGTTGAAGCCTTTGAGCCTTCTGCTTGAACAACCGTATTCCAACTTTTGGAGGGCTTTTATTCGTTCAACTACCGCAATTTCAGCTGATTACAAGAACAAGGCTACAATCTTGTAAGTTATGGCGGCAATCAGTGCTGAGACTGGTATTGTGAGGATCCAGGCCCAAAGCAGGTTGACTGTTACACCCCAACGTACAGCCGAAAGCCGTCGTGTGGCACCCACACCGATGATGGATCCAGTGATGGTATGAGTGGTTGAAACAGGAATGCCTTTTATGACTTCTCCGCCTATTTTCCACGGGAATTTCAGGCCTTCTGTAAAAAACAGGGTGATGGCTCCGGCGGTTTCCGCTGCGACTCCCTCAAACGGGGTCACTTTAGTGATTTTTCCGCCCATCGTTTTCACGATTTTCCAGCCACCGCTCAATGTACCTGCGGCAATGGCCGTGTAACAGGCAAGGGGAACCCAATTAGGGATTTCCTTCATACTGCCGATCTGTCCACTTGCAATCAGTGCGACACCTATGATTCCCATCACTTTCTGCGCATCATTGCCACCATGTCCGATGGAGAAGGCCGCTGATGAGAAGAGCTGCAGGCGCTTGAATACGGAGTTGGTCTGGGAGACATTCAGTGTGCTCAGGAAAAGAGCAGTAAGGCCTATCACAAGTACGATCGAACCCAGCAATATCCATTTGAAGTTGGCGCCATGAAACATCACTTTCAACCAGTACGTCTCGAAGTTGTTTTTGAGGTTCGATGAATCATAACGCTCGCTGAGCGGGGAATCGGTAGTGATGGTGTAGGACTTGGTGACCACATAAGGTACGTTCACTTTGCCCAGAGCGCCTGTCATGGCTATTGAAAGTTCTTCGCTGACGCCATGCGCTCCTGGTTGCTTGAGGTAATCAGTACGGATAACATAGTGAATGCCGGTGGTGTCTTTCACGCCTGCACTGTCTTTGCCCGACCCGATGACAGGAATGTATTCCTTATAATGTGCTTCGTCTTTGAATGTAAGCGCTTTTTTGAGTTCATCCTTCTTGACAGGAGTTTCGAAGGTCACTTTATAAAGAGCGCCTCCGTTGAAATCCTTTTTGAACTCCAATGTGTTCCACACCGCCCAGCAGGTACCGAAGATGATAGAAAGTGTGATGACTTTCATCCACCATACTTTGCGGAAACTGTTCAGGAACCAGATTGAAATCAGGTAAGCCATGATCATGCCGGCCAGTGGTGCGATCACGATGAACATGGCGGTGGCTATTACCACTCCGGAGCGGATCGCTTCGAAACCATAAGCGGCAAGGAAGGCGCCGGCAAAACCGCCGATCAGGGTGTGGGATGAGGAGGAAGGAATGCCGTACCACCAGGTGATGAGGTTCCACGCGATGGCTGCCAAAAGTCCGGAGAAGATCATAGGCAACGGATCCATATCCGGAGAGGTGAACTTGTCCTGCACCGTTTTGGCTATGGTGTTTGCTACGCTATGGTCTTTGAAGATGAAGAAGGCTACGAAATTGAAGAGTGCGGCCCAGATGACAGCGCTTACCGGCGAGAGGACCTTCGTGGAAACCACGGTGGCGATGGAGTTGGCTGCATCGTGGAAGCCATTGATGAAGTCGAAGGCTAAAGCCAGGAAAATGACGATGATGAGAAGAGTCATGGAGAGGCGTCGTTTATCAGGCCTGTTTCACGATGATGGTCTCGAGTACGTTGGCTACGTCCTCGCATTTGTCGGTGGCTGTTTCAAGAGCGGAGAGCACCTCTTTGATTTTTATCACCTCCACGGCGTTCTTCTCGTCTTCAAATAAGCGTGCTACGGCTGTATCGAAGATGTCGTCGGCATGATTCTCGATGCTGTTGATACGCACCAGCGCTTCCTTCACTTTTAGGATGTTGCGGAGGCTGCGGAGCTGACCGATGGCTTTGTGCAATTCTTCAGCGCACTGGAGGATGAGTTCAGCCAGTTTCACCATGGAAGGGTGGATGGTATCGATCTTGTAGAGTTCGATGCGCTTAGCGGAACCGTGTATGTAGTCGAGAATGTCGTCCAATCCTGATGCAAGGTATTGTATGTCTTCGCGATCGAATGGTGTGATGAAAGTGGTGGCGAGTTCACTGAAGATGGTGTGTGTGATTTCGTCGCCTTTATGTTCAAGCTTCTCGATTTCGCGTATCAGCTCGGAGCGTTTTTCCTTATTGGAAGTGGTGAGCATGTCGCACAGCACTTTGGATACTTCGACCAGGTTGGAGGAAGCGTCCTCAAGGAGTGGGATGAACTTACGGTCTTTAGGGACCAGATACTGAAAGATGCTGTTGAGTGACATGGGATCGGTGGTGTTTTCTTGGTTGCTTGAGTTTACAATAATACACCAACTGCTCCTGCTGTTTGTTAACTTTAGGTTAACAAATCAGTCCTGAAGTGCCTTTTTTGTCAGTGGAAATCGTCTTTTAGGAAGACAAGCATAAGTTTCAGGTCTTCGGTTTATGTTTGTCGATAGATCAGCTTGGCAGGGAGACACCCGAGCAGCAAAGCTGTTCTTTGAGTTGACAGGCCGGTTCAAGCCAGCCAGTGGACCACTACTAACTATATCCAAATCAACAACACCCTTTTTTCACAGGAGAGCCTGAGCCAGTTACCCGCTGAGCAGCTGGCAGAGGTTGAGAAACTACTACACAAAGCCTTGAGCGGGTAATTAATCCCTGAGGCAACGGACAGAAAACCCTCTTACCTTACCGTAGTTGTACCTGCTTACACTGCCAAGGCTGGAACTCAGTTCGCGGTTCAGCGAACCGCCTGTACTGCTCTCAGTAGAACTCCACCAGTAACCGTACTTGCCAACGAAGTTGAACGCCCCATAGTCGCCACGGTCACCGCCCGGAAGACCTGAGAAACCGCTGGTATTTGTGCCATTGCCATTTTCTGCCCACCCACTTTTGCTCTTCATTTTTGTGCCTGCATCAACTTCTCCACCTAAAAAGTCGATAAGTTTGGTCCATTCAGCATCGGAAGGTACATGATACCCAACAGGCGCGAGACATCTCGAATCACTTACTGCATACCAATTATACAACTTACCGTATTTCGCGCCATTCGCTGGGTCATTATCGTAATAACACCATGCTGGTTGATGTTTTTGTCCTGCTGTCAGCTTCCCCATTTTCGACTGCATTTGAAAGTTAAGTATTTGATTTGATTTTTAGTTTTATAGGGTCAGGATATTTTTCAAACTCAGCTGGTGGAACATACCCAAGAGATTTGTGAGGTCTCTCAGCATTATAATCCAGCCGATACTCTTCCACTTTTTCTCGAACCTCATCAATTGTGCGGAACACATAAGCATTTAAAAATTCACGGCGAATACTGCCATTACATCGCTCAATGTATCCATTTTGCATGGGCTTTCCGGGTTGTATAAACACCAACGTGATTCCATGCTCCTTGCACCATACATCCAGCGCTGCAGAGATGAGTTCCGGGCCATTGTCAACTCTGATCATTTTAGGGAGACCTCGTAATACTCGAAGCATCTCCAGGCATCGAATTAACCTGATGGTTGGTAATGACAAGTCAGGTTCAATGTGAAGCAGTTCTCTGTTAAAATCATCAACGATGTTGAGCAATCTGAATGTTCTACCATCCCAAAGACTATCGCTCATAAAATCGATACTCCAAACAATATTGGGTTCGGTAGGCTGAAAAAGCGCTTGTTTAACTCGGGCAGGCAATCTCTTCTTCTTTCTCCTGCGTATATTCAATTTGAGCATCGTATACACTTTGTAAATTCGTTTATGATTCCAATTCAATCCCTGTCTACGGATTCTGTAATAACATTGCCAAAAGCCAATAGCAGGGTGCTTTTCCACCAATCCATTCAACTTGTCAATCACTTCATCGTTGTTTCTCGGCTTACGTTTGTAACGATGAGCACTTGAGCTAATATGAACAGCCTTACAGGCCTGACGATGGCTAACACCATGCTCCGTTATCATGTGTTCAACCAGGCTGATTTTCTCGTCAGGCCCTAGAGCTTTTTTTCAATGGCATCTTTTAATGCTTCATGAACAAGGCTAAGATTGGCAAACATCGTTTTAAGCCTGGAGTTTTCCTCTTCAAGTTCTTTAAGTCGTTTTAAATCCTGAACTTCCAATCCGCCATAGCGTTGTTTCCATTTGTAAAAAGATACAGTGGAAACTCCTAGTTCTCGGCAAATGTCTTCAGCTTTGCGACCAGCTTCATGCTCTTTGATCGCTTTTACAATTTGTGTCTCGGTAAATTTTGTCTTTTTCATATTGCTTCTTTTAAAGTTACAGTTTTAGTAACTTTCAAATGAGCGAATTTTAGGGGAGCCTACAATTCACTT
>JBJSZR010000480.1:0-4153 GCA_046090385.1 Bacteroidota bacterium | reverse complement strand
GATTCACCTACTTGTCATACATCGGAATGTTCATTTCATTCGCTTTCTTCCCTTATCCTAAAACATGGCCGGTCGTCAGAAAGGCCGGAATACTGTTGTTGTTTGTCCTGCCTTTCTCATACATATCCTATCAGCGCACATTGGTTTGGAAATCTTCCTTATCTCTTTGGAACGATGTCATCGAGAAATTCCCCAACTCGCACGAGGCGCGCAACAATCGTGGCGCCTATTACAATGAACGCGGTGAAGTGGATCTTGCGCTGGCCGATTTCAACGTATCGCTGCAGGTAAATCCCCGTCAACCCCGAGCGTTCAATAATCGCTCTATGATCTGGTTCAAGAAGCAGGACTATCGGCGTTCGATACAGGACGTCGATAGCGCGTTGTTCATGGAACCTAAACTTGCTGAAGCCTGGTGCAACCGAGGGAATGCTTATTTCGGAATGCAGAAGTATGATACAGCAATCATCAATTACGACCGCGCCATAAAATCGATGCCGAATTTCCCGTCTGTTTATTCGAACAGAGGCTCCGCCTTTCTCAAAAAAGGCGACTACAAAAAGGCATTGGATGACTACAACATTTCCGTTCGTCAGGATCCTAATAATGTGGATGGTTGGCGCTTGATGGCCTTGGCTTTCGCTGAATTAGGAAAGGATGACAGTGCTCTTATTGCAGCTCAGCGCGCGAATTCTCTCAATCCGAACAGCAATGCTTTCGTCAATCTCAGTGAGCAGTATGTTGAAATGGGTGTGAAATACTGGTATCCCACACAGGGCACGGTCAAAAGGGACATTTCCGATATCGGACCGGCAATCGCCTTATTTGAAAAAGCATTATCGGTCAACCCCTCCAATTCCTATGCACTCGAAGAGCTTGGAGGCATGTACTACATAAGAAAAGACATTGCCAAAGCGAGGGAATTTTGGAAAAAAGCTTTGGCAATAGACCCTAAGGCCGAACGGTCCAAACAAGGACTTGCAAGCACCGGTGGATTTTAATAAGTACCTCCTTCATGTCTTTGCCTATCTTTACCGCATGACCAGTCCCAGCTTCGACGAAATCTATATGGACCTTGCGAGGAATCTTGCACGAAAATCACATTGTGTAAAGATCCATGTAGGCGCTGTGTTGACCAAGGATACAAGAATTGTTTCACTGGGATACAATGGACCGCCTGCCGGCACGCATAACTGCGATCAGGAATGGCCTGATACAGGTTGTCCGCGCGACAGCAAGGGGTCTTGCTCTCTGGCTTTGCACGCCGAGCAGAACGCCATACTTTACGCGTCAAAAAACAACGTAGCCATCGATGGCTGCACCTTGTATGTGACGCTCTCTCCCTGCCTGGCCTGTGCCCGTATCATCTATACCATGGGAATACGGAAAGTCATTTATCTTGAATCGTATGCGCAATTCAAAGGCTTGCCGACGGATGAAGGAGTCGACTTTCTGCGTCGCTTCGGTGTCACGGTCGAACAATACGTCACTCCCGTTGTTAGTTGATCAAACAGTATAAATTTTTCATCCCTACGTGAACAGATTCAGGATCTGGCAACCTTTCATTATCGCCGTCGCCCTCGCGTTTGGCTTCCTTGTGGGCTACAGGATGAGCAGATCGCATGCGGACGATTTTCTGAAATTCAGTTTTGGAAGATTCCAGAAGATCAACGACGTCATCAACTTCATTTCACAGGAATATGTGGACACCGTCGATACTGACAATTTGATGGACGCCACTATACAGGACCTCTTGCATAGCCTGGATCCCCACTCCTCATACATCCCATCTGCCGAATTGCAGGCGGTGAACGAACCACTCGAGGGCAACTTCGATGGAATAGGTATCGAGTTCCATGTGCAGGAGGATACCATCATGGTTGTAGGGGCTATATCAGGTGGACCTTCCGAGCAACTTGGCATTCGTGCAGGCGACCGTATCGTTGAGGTCGATGGAAAAAATGTAGCAGGTATTCATATCACCAATTCTCAGGTGATGAAAGCGCTGCGTGGACCAGGAGGTACTAAAGTGAAAGTATCGATTTTTCGTCGAGGTGCTCCAAAAATATCGGAGTTCTTGATTGTACGAGGAAAAATCCCGATTTATAGCGTGGATGTAGGATATATGGCAGCGCCTGGAATCGGGTACATCAAGATATCCCACTTTGCAGAAAACACTTATCAGGAATTTTCCGAGGCCCTGCAAAAGCTACAGCAGCGTGGAATGAAAAAACTCATACTCGATATGCGGGGGAATCCAGGCGGATATCTGCGTACCGCTATCCAGATAGCAGATGAATTCCTTCCCGACGGGAAACTGCTTGTTTATACAGAAGGCCGATCCCGGAAGCGGGAAGAATACCGTGCATCCGAAGATGGCAATTTTGAAACCGGAGAAGTCTTGGTGCTTATCGACGAGGGAAGCGCATCTGCCAGCGAGATCGTAGCCGGTGCATTACAAGATTGGGATCGAGCTCAGATCATGGGAAGGAGGTCTTTCGGTAAGGGACTTGTGCAGGAACAAAGTGAATTTTCTGATGGCTCTGCCATACGCCTTACCGTTGCCAGATATTTCACTCCTACCGGTCGGTGTATCCAGAAGCCTTATGATCCGGAGAATGGTGAATATGAAAACGAATTGGCAGAACGTGTCAAGCGGGGAGAACTCAGCAATGCCGATAGCATTCGTTTCTCCGATTCGTTGAAATACAAGACTCCCGGCGGTAAGGTCGTGTACGGTGGCGGTGGCATCATGCCTGATCTGTTTGTGCCGATTGACACTACAGGTATAAGTGACTTCTTCTCCGAGTCAAGTGCTCTGGGACTAGTATCGCAGTTCGCGTACGATTATCTGGACAAGCACCGTTCGGACTTTTCCAAGTTCAAGGATTTCGATCAGTTCAATGGCGGTTTTCAGATCAATGCTTCGATATATTCCCAATTCGTTCAGTATGCGCGAGGCAATGGAGTCGTAGCCAAGGATGGAGTCGATAATTCACAGCAACTCATTTGCAACCAATTGAAGGCGCTTATCGCCAGACAGTTGTGGAAGAACGACGGTTTTTATCCGATCATTCATCTCCAGGACGCTACTTTCCGTCAGGCGGTCAGCCGATTGACCGGGAAATGATCCTGAAGTAGAAACAAATCAATTCATCGATAACTTTGCATTCACTAACGATAAAAACCCCCTCATCATGCCATTCGAACTTCCAAAATTACCCTACGAATTCGCCGCACTCGAACCAAATATCGATGCCCGTACCATGGAAATACATCATGGGAAACATCACCAGGCGTATGTGACCAATCTTAACAACGCAATCGCCGGTACCGATGCAGAAAATCTTTCCATTGAAGAAATCTGCAAAAACATTTCCAAGTATCCGATGGCTGTCCGTAATAATGGCGGTGGCCATTATAATCATGACTTGTTCTGGAAAATCATGAAAGCCGGTGGCGGTGGTCAGCCGGGCGGCGCATTGAATGAAGCGATAAATACCGCCTTCGGCTCCTTTGATGAATTCAAGACCAAATTTGCAACAGCCGGCACCACACGTTTCGGTAGCGGTTGGGCTTGGTTGATTGTGACTCCCGAAAAGAAACTCACCATTTCATCGTCTCCAAATCAGGATAATCCATTGATGGATATCGCCGAGGTGAAAGGCACGCCGGTCATGGGCTTGGACGTTTGGGAACATGCTTATTATCTCCATTATCAGAACCGGCGTCCCGATTATATCACCGCATGGTGGAATGTTGTCAATTGGGATGAGATTTCCCGTCGCTTCACAGAGGCGATGAAGTGACAGTGTGCATTCACCAATATTTGAGTCATCGAATTCTTGAATCCGATCAGGGAGTGCCCGCTGACTGATATTTTTCAACCACTTACATACAAGCCGTTATCAACAGATGACGGCTTTTTTTTGTCATTTTCTCATGTGAATCTTCCTACGTCATTGCTGTGTTTTTGACGTACTTGCAGATTCAGAAATTGCAATGCAACAAGTGGCATCCAATCAGTATTATCTGCGAGCATACGATTTTGCACTGGTCATCCCCATGGCCAATGAGGAGCCCGATTTTGTGGAATTCGTGGACGCACTTGTTCAGATGCTTGACTTCTTGCAGTCGGGAAAGGTCTATTTTG
>JBJSZR010000479.1:0-7605 GCA_046090385.1 Bacteroidota bacterium | reverse complement strand
GCTGAGTTTGATCCGTTACTTGATCATTATTGAAAGACTCGTAACGGCCATTGATACCTTTTGATTCACCAGATGAGGGAACCTCTGGGGTTTCTGAAACAGTTGGAGCAGTTGAAGTGATGTCTTCATCCATGACCCTTTCGCCTGAGGTATCCAGCTTTTCGGAAACTGCGGTTTGATCTTTAATGTTTTCTTGTTCGGTAGTGAACAAGGGTGAAGTATTTTGCGGTGATTCAAAATCAGTATCAGCAGCCGGTTCACTTTGGCTCTTTTTCAAGTCAGTATCAGTTGAAGCTGAGACTTTGGAAGCATCTTCGGTTGCAACATCGCTATTTGAATCTTCAGAATCATTAGCAGAGCCATTGCCAGCGACATCATTTCCGGAAACAGCTGTTTCATCTTGTCTTATAGTTGAAGATGAAATCAGGATTTCAGTATCAATATCCGGATCAGCGACTTTTGCTTTTGAAACCAACCGGTCTGAGAATTGGGATTGGCGTGTAGCCTCGGAACTGAATTCATATGAAAGAGCAAGAAGACTATCGCGCTCGACACCTTCCGGCATTGATTCAACAAGTTCTTGCAGATATTCAGCCTGTTTTTCAAATCTTTTGGCTCTCTCATTGCGTTGTCGAGCAGCTACCATTAATTCCTGAGCCAAGACAGGATCAGTCAGTGCATTTGGGGAGGGGTTATTCGTCTCCGGCTCATCCTCTGAAAAAAAGCCAGCATCCGACTCAATCTGTGATCGAAGCGCAACTACGTCAGCAGAAGTGACCAATACGCCACCGGATGACACATCAACGATGTCAGACTGAATGCCGGTTACTTCACGCGTAGGATCAGGCTGATCGAGAAAAGTATCTGAAACAACCGATACACTTTTTTCTTTTTCTGAACTACCGGCTATACCCAACCCGGCGGATGCCTCAGTTGGATTTTCTTTAGCGACTTCGGACTCCGTTATTGCTGTTTCCGTTACAGTTGTTGATGCCCCATTCACTCCCTCAATCTCCGATGAAACTGAAACAGGAGTTGTTTTTTCCAACTCGTTATTTGTTGAAACCTCTTTTTGGGAGGTAGCCCTTGATGGGATTTCTTTTACTGTTACTGTTTCTGTTTCTGTTTCTGTTTCTGTTTCTTTTACTGTTTCTTTTACTGCTTCTGTTTCTGCTTCTGCTATTGCTTCTGTAAATCCTTCACCTTCTGCTGAAACCACAACTGGAGTTGTTGCATCCGTTTCCGTCATCTCATCCGCAGATGACCCGACAGGGCTTACTTTTACTGATTCGGCTTTTGTTTCTCGTGTTTCTTCCGTCTCAACTTCGCTCCCTGCAGAAACCATGTCAGGAGCAGATGCTTCTGTATCTGTTTTTTCCTCTGCAGATACTCCGATTCGGTTTACTTTTGCAGTTTCAACTTCTGTTTCTGTCTTTGTTCCTACAATGCCTTCACGCTGTGGAGAAATTGAAACGGGATTTGATATTTCTGCTTCTGTTTCAGTACCATCTTCAGCAGATGCCTCTGCTGGATTTCCTTTAGTAGATTCGTTCGCTGTTTCTTTTGAAGATTCGCCGCTTGCATAATCATTTTGAGCATTTACAAACGAGGCCTTTCTTTCCTCATTAGCAACATCATTTTGATCTACGCGTGTGCGATCGCCTTTCTTGTTGAGTGATTTTTTGGAAAGCCGAGCTGCTTCACGCTCGGAAAATATAGCCGACTGTTCCCGCTCATTTGCCATCTCCTCCATCGACTGAGCCCGTGACTCATCATCATTCGCAGATCTCACCAGTTCATCGGCTTGACTTCTAAGGGAACTGAAACGGGTTTTATTCGATGTAGAATCAAGCTCCGACAATTCATCGATCAGAGAAGTCGCAAGCGCACGTTTATCTTCCACTTGCTTTCTGACTGCTAAGGCATCTTCTCTCAACTCCGCGGCTTCCTCCCTGTTGTCACGTGCATCTTCCAAGGACAATCGTGCAAGGTCAGCATCTGTAACATCAATGAGGACTTGATCCGGTATTTCAACAGCAGTCGAGGGGACTACTTCCTCCTTATCCTCCTCCTCAGAAATACTCGAAGCATCGGCAAGGTCATTAACGGGAATGGATTGCATGCCGACATCATCTTTCACAGCCTCATCCAAGACAATTCCGGATGATACATCACCCACTTTCACTGCGGATTGTAAATCGGGCTGAGGAACTTTGATTGTTTTGTCTCCTATCTTCACTTCGACCATCGAAGTCGAGTCGGATCTTCCAGGCGTATAAGAACTGGTCAAGGTTTGTGAGGCCTGTTCATCGGATACACCGGAGGTAGCTAAAGAACGGAAGTAATTTTTCACCTGCATCTGCTCATCAGCGCCCGACCTGTCCATTGCCACTGACTGCTTGACCTCGGCCAATTCCACATCAGCGGGCAATTCAAATCGTTCGATATGCGGAACATATCCACCTCCTTCCACAACGAGAAAATAATCCTCGCCAGTCGGAACATCCATGGCGTATTGCCCGGTGTTGGGATCCGTATTCACAGAGGTAACGACAGCCCTGTCGTTTTGGCGGATGACAGTTACGCGTGCGTCTCGACGCATTTGCTGGTCGATTGATTTATAAAAACCTTGTACATGCACAGTTTTCAGTGTTCCTGCAGGCAACTCGACAGTCCGTATGAAAGCCCTTCCAGATGGAGCCCGATCGGTGGTTACATAAGTCGCTTGCCTACCGTCTGCTGATGGAACAAACAGCATATCGTCGCCGATGGTATTGATGGGAATCCCCATATTGACAGGTTCCGACCAACCTCCCTTCGAAAAATCATAGTCGGATCGAAAAATATCGAATCCACCGATACTGTTGAATCCCTTGGAACTGAAATAGATGGTCTTACCGGAGCGCTCCAGAAAAACAAAATCTTCGGCTGCCGATGAATTGACCCCTCCTGGCAAGGGAATGGCCTCTGACCATTGGCCATTTGATTGGCGCGTGACCTGAAAGATATCGGTCTGGTCGCCGGCTGATTTAGGGATTTTTGCAAGATAGATCTGTTGCTGGTCGCCGGAAATGAACATCACCGGATCCTGAAACTTCGATTTTTCTGTTTTAGAAAGAAACTGCTCAGCTGCAGGAGTCACCTTTCCGCCGTTAGGCACGAATTCATACGACGAAAAGAAATTACGAAACGGAATGTCCTTCTCGGAAACGAGCGGTATGTTCTTTCTTGCAATAAGTAATTCGGCAGCATGCATGCAATGCTGCACTCGTTGCTGTGCATCGGTGCGTTGCTCCCTTGAGCCGTTTCCCTTATCCAAAAAATTCCGAAAAGCCGAAGCAGCTTCAACGAAACGAGAATCTGCCATTAGCGATCGCCCCAGGTAGTATTGAACATCTCTTGGTGCGCGAAAAGAATATGCAACCGGGTCTAGGTAGGTAATCGCGGAGCTTGCTTTATCGGCCTGCATCGAAAGCGATGCGCCGTAATGATACAGGAGTACGGAGTCACGTTGATTAAGGCTCAACAGTTGCGAGAAGGCTGATGCTGCGGAGGGATAATCGCCCGAATTGAAAAAAGCTATCGCTTGCTGACGCAATTCGATCTGCGCTTGGTCGGACTTTTGGGCTGAAGCTTGAAAGCCGATTAAAAACAACAATGAAAAAAACATTCCAAGCCTGTAACGGATGGAAAAGGATTTCATTGCTGGAGAACAGAAGGTCATTCGGCTATTTGTGGTGCGCAAAAGCAGTGCCACCGATGATTTCGGGTTTCAGCGCGTCAAAACCGCTGAAAACAAGGTGTCTGCTCTGTCAAAATAACGCGAAAAGTAGTTCATACTGACCACCCTCAGACCCAAAGTGTTCACCATCCAATTAACAATATCTTCGTTTTCGGACTGGAAAACAGAACAAGTGGAATAAAAAAGCCTTCCTTCCGGCTTGAGTTGCCGGATGGCACCCTTAAGTATGGATTTTTGAAGTGGAACAAAATGATCTGGAAGTCTGGATTCATCGAAAATTGAAAGTTGCTCCGGTGTCCTGGCCCAAGTGCCCGAACCTGAACATGGCACATCAACAATCATCGCATCAAATGGTGCTCCGGGAATATCTACTTCAACAGCAGCATCAATCAACCGCACATCTACGTTTTTGAGTCCGGTCTTTTTCAATCTGGCTTTCAGATTTTCAATGATGGTGGAACGAATGTCGGATGACAATAAACTGATTCCTTCGCATTTGTCCAGAAGACCCAGTGTTTTACCTCCGGAAGCAGCGCATACATCCCACCAAGTTTCACCCGGCTGCGGATCATATTCAGCCACAACCGATTGTGAAGCGAGATCCTGGACTTCAAAAGAGCCCTGAATAAAACTCAGCGTGGACTCCAAATCGATTCCCTGATTGAAAGACAACGAGCACGGCAGGGTATTGATTTCATGGGGAATCCTGAGGGACTCTAGTTCCTGTATGACCTGCTGGTACGAATCGCGGCGGATACGGATATGTACACGTGGAGGGACTAGCATGGACCTTCGGAATTCCTGAAAATCGATGGCATCAGACACCAGGCTTTCATAGGGAAAAAGCTCTGACTCATCGAACATTGGAAACTCCGCCTTGAGATTGGCCAGACGATTTCCAAGAGAAAAATCCTGATGAATTGATTTCAGAACTTCTGAATCTACGTCCTCCTTGACCAGATTCCAGTCCAACTCACCGACCAAGTATATACCACATTGTGTCCTGAATTTTTCCGGTTCAGTCGAAAGACAACGACCCATTCGAAGGTTGGCAAAGACGACCGATCTGAACAGCCTTCTATCACGTGCTCCCATTTCCCTTCTTGAACGGAAGTAAGCCGAAAGCGCTCGTTGCATGGTAACATGTTCCTTCGCGAACTCCAAAAACGGCGGGACCTTTTCAATCAAACGTGCAAATCGCATGATTATAAAATTGCGAAGATCATCGACTGAAAACTGAAGAGATGATTAATTTTACTCACATGTGCACGAAAATCCCGCTTGTCGCTATCCTGCTTTTCACCGCTAGTTGCAGCAACACATCTGATAACAAACTGGTAAGGGAAGAAATTCCGCCATCAGCTGCCTCGATTCCCACTCTGAAAAAAGGAATACTGGAGGAGCATCGTATTTCCATTAAGGGAAATCACCCCTACTCTGTCTACATCCCCAGCACATTTGATTCCCTTCAAAGGCTTCCAGTGACCATACTCCTCGATCCGCAGGGAGCTGCCAGCGAGGTCATAAGCAAATACAGTTTCATAGCCGAAAACCATAGACGAATACTTGTATGTTCCGAAGATTTCAAAAATGGAATGGATGCAGATGCAAGTCTTCAAGTCATATCCAGTCTGATAGAGGAAGCCATCCATGTACTCCGGGCCGATCCCTCAGCAATACATCTGATGGGCTTTTCCGGCGGTGCAAGGGCTTCCATCATCGCAGGTGGACAAATTCCTGGAATCAGCTCCCTTACCTACTGTGGTGCTGCTCCGCCTTCCGGCTCCATCAGCTTACGTATCCCTTCACTGGGCATCGCAGGAATACGTGACATGAATTTCACCGAGGTACTTTATTTCACTTCTTCGTTAGATACGACTTTCAACAAGCCCACTATGCTGGCGACCGCTACACATCATGAATGGCCGGATACGGCAACCTTCCGTATTATTTCAGGCTGGGCGGAAATAGTCAGTTGCAGAAAATCGACGCGTTGCGACAGCACCATCATTCAGCAAACAGCTACCCTTACCAAGGCGAGGATAAAGCTGCAACGGGATCCGATTCTTCGGGATCTGCTGCTTCGTTTCATGGGAACTACCTTCGATGGTTTCATACCGCTCAATGAGGAAAACAAGGAAATGCAAACCAACCTCCGCAGCCGGGAATTCGGTAGCTCGCTGAATGCTTTCCGCACAGGGCTACAGTTCGAGACTGCAGTCAGACAGGAATTCGCTGATGCTTTCAAGGCAAAGGATCTCAATTGGTGGAAACCTCGGATCGACGATTTGATGAATAAGAAATCGGATCCGGTATTCGATCGGTTGCTTGGTCACGTTTCATTGGCAGCGTACACCTACTCGCGGTTATCCATCGACCGAAGCAATGGACAAGATGCCGCGTACTTCCTTCAATTATATGAAATGGCAGATCCCCAAAACCCGGAATGGGCGTATTTGAGAGCCTGTTATGCTGAACAATCAGGTGACAGGAATACGGCCGTAATTTTTTTAGAGAAGGCTTACAGCCTGGGACTACGGGACAGCGACAAGCTGAAAAACGAACAGTGGCTTCAGAACACAATGAACGACTCGCGCGTGGTAGCCATCATGCAACGCATGGATCAAAAACGCTGATTCTTCAGCTTATTCAAGGAAGCGATGATGTTGGCTTCCATTCGCTCTTGCATGCGGTTTAGATCCTGGCGGATGAACTTTTCACCCGTCACTTTTTCAAATAATTCAATATAACGGTCAGAGATCCGTCCGATCCAATCATCCGACATATCCGGAACCACTTGTCCATCTTTTCCTTGAAATCCGTTTTCAATCAGCCACTGCCGGACAAATTCCTTGGACAATTGACGCTGTGGTACACCTTTTTTCTGCAAGTATTCATAACTGTCTGCATGGAAGTACCTTGAAGAATCGGGTGTATGAATCTCGTCGATTACATGAACCATTCCTCGATGCACACCAAACTCATATTTGGTATCAACCAGAATAAGACCTTGCCCCGCAGCGATCTCAGTGCCACGGGCAAATAGCTTTCTGGTACAATCTTCCATCTTTAGATAAAGTTCTTCGCTGACCAACCCTCTACTCAAGATCTGTTCTCTTGAAATGTCTTCATCATGTCCTTCGGAGGCTTTGGTTGTAGGCGTGATGATGGGTTCCGGAAGTTGATCGTTCTCTTTCAATCCTTCAGGCAATCTCACGCCACACAATATCCGTCGGCCATCTCGATATTCACGCCAGGCATGACCGGCCAAATAACCTCGGATGACCATCTCGACAGGTTGAGCGGCACATCGAAGGCCGATAGAGACATTGGGATCAGGAACATCCAAAACCCAATTCGGAACGATATCGGAAGTCGCCTGGAGCATACGGGCGGCAAGTTGGTTCAAAACCTGTCCTTTGAAGGGAATGGCCCTCGGCAAGACGACATCAAAAGCGGAGATGCGATCGGTTGCAACCATCACAAGAAGATTTTCGCCGATTCCATACACATCACGAACCTTCCCTTTGTAAAAAGAAGTCTGTCCGGGCAAATTGAAGGCTGTACCCGAGAGTCCCTTTTGAAGTGTTTGAGGTGAGGAAGTCATGATCAACGGTCTTTGTTATAGGCCTCGATGATTTCCCGTACTAAACGGTGGCGAACGACATCCTGCGCATCAAGGTAGATGAAATCGATTCCATTGACGTTGGAAAGGATCTTTATGGCTTGAACCAAACCGGAAGGATGGTTTTTGGGCAAGTCGATTTGAGTGACATCGCCGGTCACGATGAACTTTGCCGAGGGTCCCATTCGGGTAAGGAACATCTTGAGCTGACTTTCCGTAGCGTTCTGAGCCTCATCAA
>JBJSZR010000478.1:0-1735 GCA_046090385.1 Bacteroidota bacterium | reverse complement strand
AAAAGATGGTCAATATCGGAGTCATTGGCGCAGGTCACCTTGGAAAAATCCATCTTAAGTTACTGAAACAGAGCCCTAAATTCCGTCTCATCGGTTTTTTCGACTCGGATCCTGTAAATGCAGCCCTTGTTGCAGAAGAGTTAGGTGTTCTGGCTTTTGACAAACCGGAGGATCTGATCGATGCCTGCGATGCTATCGACATCGTCACTCCGACTCTTCATCATTTCGACTACGCTTTGAAGGCAGTTCGCGCATCATCGCATATCTTCATAGAAAAACCTGTAACGACCACGATTGAGGAAGCACGAAAATTGGTTTCACTTGTAAATGAGGCACGAGTAAAAGCCCAAGTAGGTCATGTTGAGCGTTTCAATCCGGCCTTCCTTGCTGCCAAATCCTACTTCGGCCAACCGCTATTCATTGAGACCCACCGCCTGGCTGAATTCAATCCCAGAGGTACTGATGTTTCAGTTGTTCATGATCTCATGATTCATGATATCGATATCGTATTGAGTGTCGTGAAATCAGAGGTAAGGAAAATCAGTGCCAGCGGAGTGGCAGTCGTAAGTGATTCGCCAGATATCGCCAACGCACGTATCGAATTTTCTAATGGCTGCATTGCTAATCTTACTGCAAGCCGTATATCATTGAAAAACATGCGTAAGACGAGATTCTTTCAACGTGATGCATACATATCTGTCGATTTCTTCAAGAAAAAAACTGAAGTAGTGCGCTTGAAGAACCTGGAAGGCGAGCCAGGACCATTGGATGTATCCATCGATCTGGGCGCAGGCAAAGGAAAAAAACTCATATACTTCGACCAGCCAACAGTAGAAGACTCCAATGCCATCGGAATGGAGTTGGATCTTTTTGCAGATTCGATCATGAATGATTCTCCTACAGCAGTTACTGTTGAAGAAGGAATGGCTGCCTTGCACGTCGCTCATCAGGTGAACGATAAGATCCAGGCCTCCCTGAACACCATCGCATGAACGCAAAAAACAGTATTTCCAGATTCATGCTTTGTTGCCTTTTGTTAGCTTCAACAACCGGCTGTGAATTCATAAATCCTACCGAACAGATTCCCGGATATGTTTCAATCGATTCTATACAATTTGAACATGGTCCGGGCCGTACATATCAAGATGAAGGAAGCGTAAAATATTCTTTCACCGACTCCTGGATATATGTAGACAATCAATACATCGGGACATTTGAAAACCCCAGGACTATTCCCATCCTATTCGAAGGCACTCATACAATAAGTGTCAGAGGAGGGATCATCGAAAATGGAGTTGCAGGCACGCGTTCCGATTACATGAAAACAGCGAATTACGACACGATTGTCGATATTCAGCCCAACGCGACATTGCAGATAAAGCCTCGCGTTCACTATTTTTCGGGAACAACCTTCAAACAAATGGAGGATTTCGATGACGGTGGCATCAGCCTTATTCCTACCAACCAAGATTACGCTCCACTGCAGCTTTCCATGCAATCAGATACCGGAGAATTCGAAGGCGCTTACGGGTGGGCTCTACTGGATGCCAACACACAAGTATTCGAAGTCGCCTCCGATAACCCATTCACACTCCCCTACACTACAACCCCCTATATAGAATTGAATTATAAGACGGATGTTGAAATAACGGTTGGACTTTTCATTACAACGACATCCCTTACACTTTTACAGACTCCATTGGTGAACCTACGGCCTACGTCAACCTGGAAAAAA
>JBJSZR010000477.1:0-1216 GCA_046090385.1 Bacteroidota bacterium | reverse complement strand
CTGACATCAGTCTCTCGAAGTCGTAGGTTACGCGTTTAGCAGCAATGCTCTTCTCCATCCCCTTATGGATGAGTTTAGAGGCTTCCACCCAACCCAAATGCTCCAGCATCATCGCGCCGGAGAGGATGACAGAGCCAGGATTCACTTTATCCTGGTCGGCATACTTGGGAGCTGTACCGTGGGTAGCTTCGAAAATAGCGTGTCCGGTAACATAGTTGATATTCGCACCTGGTGCTATTCCGATACCACCGACTTGTGCTGCCAGGGCATCGCTCAAATAGTCACCATTGAGGTTCAGTGTGGCAATGACATCGAAATCTTCAGGTCGGGTAAGTATCTGTTGTAATGTGATGTCAGCAATTGCATCTTTCACAAGGATACGTCCGGAAGCCAACGCGGCCTTTTGCTCATCGTTTGCAGCAGATTCGCCTTTTTCTTTTTTGGTCCTTTCCCACTGAGACCATGTGTAGACCTTATCTCCAAAATTCTTTTCCGCCAGAGCATAACCCCAATCGCGGAAAGCACCCTCGGTGAATTTCATGATATTGCCCTTATGTACAAGGGTCACGGATTTCCGCTTGTGGCGGATCGCATAATCGATGGCAGAACTTATCAGGCGTTCGGAGCCAAGTCGAGAAACAGGCTTGAGTCCTAAGCCTACCATCAACTGGCCGGATTCGTTTGTTCCTGCCATACGTTGGAATTCATCAGCTTTCGCTTCAGTGCCGAAACGTATTTTATTGAACTCCTTCGGGAATTCTTTTTCCAAAAAGTCAAGCACCTTTTTGGCTTCAAGTGAACCTGCAGTGAATTCGATTCCTGCGTATATGTCCTCCGTGTTTTCACGGAAGATGACCATATCAACCGCTCCGGGATTTTTCACGGGCGAAGGAACACCCTCAAACCAACGCACAGGGCGCAGGCAGACATATAGGTCAAGAATCTGGCGTAAGGCTACATTCAAAGAACGTATCCCTCCACCAACCGGTGTCGTAAGAGGTCCTTTGATGCCGACGATATACTCCTTGAAGGCTGCCAGCGTCTCATCAGGAAGCCAGTTTCCGGTCTGATTGAAGGCTTTCTCTCCTGCAAGCACTTCTTTCCATACGATCTGCCTGGAGCCACCGTATGCTTTTGCAACGCTGGCATCCAGTACGCGGACGGAAGATTTCCAAATGTCGCGACCTGTGCCGTCGCCTTCGATGAATGGGATGAT
>JBJSZR010000476.1:0-2394 GCA_046090385.1 Bacteroidota bacterium | reverse complement strand
CAGGCCTGCGAAGAGAGTATTCGGGCTGCATAGCCATTGCTTTCAGCTACTTGTATCTCGAAGCACTAATCGGATGGGTCCGTTACGGAAAAATGGCAGTTGGAGACAGGCTTCTTTACGGTTGCTGTGCGGTAATTGCGATCTCTTTGGTGCTACGCACACTGAAACACCACACACGTTTGTTGGAAAGAAGGTTTCAGTAAATTATCACGAGATCGGCCCTCTTGTAAAAGAAACAGAGCAAGTGAAATCACCCGCTCTGTTTTAGATACTTACAAGCTTACTTGTAGCGAGGGAGGGAATCGAACCCTCCACCTCAGGGTTATGAATCCTGCGCTCTAACCACCTGAGCTACCTCGCCGGAACATTTTTTAGGGGTGCAAATATCTGAATTACATCGTTCAAGTCAAATCGGTAGAAAAAAAACCCGGGCAAAACCCGGGTTTGATGATTGTGGACCTTAAAAGATCACTCTCCGTCGTCTGACTTCTTCAGCGACTGGATGGCATCACGCATTTCCTGGCAGGCGCGTTTGATTTCCTGAAGGCCCTTGCGGACGCGGGTGCCCGCGGCAGCGTTGCCTTTTTCAGAGAACTTGATCACGTCTTCCTCGATGGATGCTACGAGCTGCTTGATTTTTTCGTATTCTTTCATGGCAATTGATTTTTGAGGGTTTTGATGATGGTAGTGGTTATTGATTCAGATGAAAGGGTCAGAATGCTGCAATCTTGTCGGACATGTATTCTCCTGCCTTCAGTTTGACGTAAGCTTTGCGGAATGCGTCAATCGTATATTCCACATCCTTGATCGAGTGTACGGCGGTCGGTATCAGGCGAAGAATGATCATTCCTTTCGGTACAACCGGATATACGACCATCGAACAGAAGATGTCATAATTCTCACGCAAATCGTAAATAAGGTTGGTAGCCTCCGGAATGCTGCCATTCATGTATACTGGAGTAACAGGACTTTCAGTATTGCCGATTTCAAATCCAGCGTCCTTCAGCCCGTTTTGAAGAGCATTTACAATGTTCCACAGGTCGTTTTTCAGTCCAGGATTAGACCGAAGCAGTTCAAGCCGTTTCAAAGCGCCAATCACCAACGGAGTAGGCATCGATTTGGCGAAAATCTGAGAACGCATGTTGTAGCGCATATATTCCACCACATCTTCATTGGATGAAATGAAACCGCCGATCATGGCCATACTCTTGGCAAAAGTTCCGAAGTAAACATCTATGCCGTCTTGGACTCCCTGCTCTTCACCGGTTCCCGCACCGGTCTTTCCCATGGTTCCAAACCCATGAGCATCATCGACAAAAAGACGGAATTGATATTTTTTCTTGAGGTCAACGATTTCCTTGATCCTTCCTTGGTCGCCACGCATACCGAAGACTCCTTCGGTGATGACCAATATCGATCCGCCTGTTTCTTCTACGATACGGGTGGCGCGTTCAAGTTGTTTTTCGCAACTGGCAATGTCATTATGAGGAAACACAAAACGCTTACCCATATGCAAGCGTACGCCATCGATGATACAAGCATGGCTTTCAGAGTCATAAACGATCACATCATGACGATCGACCAGACAATCGATGGCTGAAACCATTCCCTGGTAACCGAAATTAAGCAGAATGGTATCCTCTTTGCCCATGAAGGCAGAGAGTTCATTTTCTAGTTTTTCGTGATAATCCGTGTTTCCGGACATCATACGCGCTCCCATCGGAGAGGCGAAGCCGAATTTTGAAGCCGCATCCGCATCTGTTTTGCGTACTTCCGGATGATTGGCCAGTCCCAGATAGTTATTAAGACTCCAAACCAAACGTTCCTTTCCACGGAAGTTCATTCTTGGTCCTATTTCACCTTCCAGTTTAGGAAATGTGAAATAACCATGCGAATCTTTTGCATGTTGACCGATCGGGCCTCTGTTCCTTTTTATTTTTTCAAATAAATCCACTGCGCTATTAATTTTTCTATTGATGATGCTGATGAATCAAACTGATTTTCAGGCATGCTAGCATCACAAATGTAGTCATTCAACTTCTGTTTTTTCATTTTTCAAGGCTTTTAATGAACATGATTTTGTGGAAGAAATCGACTTTTCACCAAGCAAACAGTGAATTTCGTCAAAAAAACAGGTTTTTCTATTCATCGAGTATTTTGTCTTGACACTGTCACAATTGGTCGCAGTCAGTACTGCACATTTCCCATTGCCGTGAAATTCGTCGTTCTTTGCAATCTCTAAAATCAATCTAATCTATCCTTATGAAGAGACTGTTAGTCCATCTGTTTTTCATTTTGCTGAGCGCTTCCTCTTGGGCTCAGAACAATATCCAACTTGCCGCTCAATTGACCTATCAGGGTTCCGCTCTGGCGAATATCGGTGGATATGTTGAC